>CAZWUO010000311.1:0-3044 GCA_964636675.1 uncultured Ectothiorhodospiraceae bacterium | reverse complement strand
CTAAAAAGGCCAATCTTTTAACTGGCTGTGAACGTTTTCTTTTATCAAAAGAAGACGCAAAAACAACCATAGACAATATTGTTAAAACGGTAAGAAGCCAGTGGGATAATAGTTTACGCCGTGCGGGTGTTAGTGAAAAAGATTGTAGAGCGATATCCAGTGCATTTATTTATGATGGTTTTTTTTTATGAGATGGCGGAGTGATAAAACAGATAGCATCAAAACCTCAATTCTATCGCCCAATGGCGAGAACAAAAATATGCTCACAAACCCAATGCCATTCATATTGATATAAAGGTGACACTATTGCCTCTGATCTTTTGAAACCTACCCTTGCAGCCTTTTTCAGGACTCGTTTTTAGCAAAACACAATAAAGAACCAGCAAGCGGTAACCGCTTCTCCTCAGAACGCAGAAATGCTCTGGCATCGATTGAGAATACTAGGAGAGTTATTAATTCAAGGGCGCCTTGCCCTTGAACTCTTTTCATTAACAGCTCAATCGGCACATAGCGGATATTTTATTCAGATGCCAGTACATAGTAAGTACCACGTCCTGTACCTTTAGATTCTATTAAATTTAATTTAACCAGTTTATCAAAATCCAATTTTCTAGAGGCAAGGCTGCGTGATGATATCTGACCATATTCACGTTGTGTGATACTTCCATGCTTTTCACTATATTCCAGAATTTGACGGTGGTGAGACTCTAGGCGAGGTTTTGTCCCTGATTGTTCTGGCAAAGCTTTTCGAACTCTGCTCAGCTCATCCAATATTCCTTCGGCAAAATATTCTAGCCACTGCGAGAAATCTATATCATCTGTTAAATCGTAATAATCTCCCTCAAGCCCTACGGCTTTAAAGTAACGAGTGATATTACGATTGTAATAATTTTCAAAACTAAAAATTTCAAATAAATCTAACCCCGCCTTCCCAAGGATGGCTGTTGTTAGTAACCGTGTGGTTCTTCCATTACCATCAATGAACGGATGAATAATTACACATTGACGATGAAATATCCCAGCTAGAATAATGGGGTCAATTTTCCCGATATTGTCTTTGATAAACTCCAAAAGATCCGACAGCAATTCCCTAACATCTTTGCTATCCGGCGGAATAAATACTATTTCATCTATCTTACGTGGGTTACGGATAATCACTGGCGCTTTGCGCAAAGCTCCGCAGTGAGCAGGATTATCCATCAGGCCATCAACCACTTGTCCTTGAATGTTCTCAGTAGCCTTAACACTAAGCTGAAACTTATCTGAGCGCACTTTCTTATATAGCGTCTGAAGTGCTTTATTATAATTAAGCACTTCTCGCTCGGTATCTCTTATATTTTCTTTGTTCGACTTAAGCAGCTGCTTTACATCAGTTAAAAGCAATGGGTTGCCTTCAATACTGGTAGAGGCATAGGAAGATAACTCTCTTGCTTCTATCTCTAGCTTTGCCAATTCTTGATCAGTCAGATGGAATGACCTCAACTCTCCCACTGACTCCCCGATTTCACGGATAGTTAGGAGAAGTTTGTTGCTGATAATGTATTTAGGATTCCAAGTCATAGCCTTAAACTAGCCGATAACTAGCCGCAAATCAACAAAATAATTAGCCGTATACTAGCCTTAAATTAGCCATTATTAACGAAACATCCATTAATCCGCCATACTATCTAATAAATACAACGAGTTACAGGAGATAATAAAAATGGATAAACATCATATAGATATAGAAATAGTACCTTGGAACAAGGGAAAGCTTATAGGCCAAAAACCGCCCTTAAAACTACATGAAATATGGTCAATTCGAATTAGACTAGAGGTTGCCAATATTTGGTCATGTTTAATCTAGCCATCGATAGCAAGCTTAGAAGCTGTGATTTGGTTAAGCTTCGTGTAAGTGACGTATCTCATGGAACTAATATTCTTAAACGTGCAATGGTCATGCAACAAAAAACTCAACGGCCTGTACAGTTTGAAATTACAGATAAAACAAGATCATCCCTTACCAACTGGATAGATCAGGCAAAACTATCAAGCAGTGATTATTTGTTTAAAGGGCAAACCAACAGCAAGCGCCATATCTCTACACGCCAGTACGCTCGCATCGTTAAATCATGGATCAAAGAGATTGGGTTAAACCCACTAGACTATGGCACACACTCTCTACGAAGAACCAAAGCCACCTTGATATATAAGCGCACAAAAAATCTTAGAGCAATCCAGCTTCTGCTTGGGCATACAAAACTGGAAAGTACGGTTAGGTATCTTGGAATTGAAGTTGATGATGCCCTAGAGCTAGCCGAGCAAACGGAGGTATAAGCAGGAGGCCATGCAATGCAGCCACCTTCGGCCAATCAATGTCATTAACTTAAGAGATGTTTCTTTGAATATTATAGAGTTACAGTTAGAATTAGCAAAATAAAAACTAAACTTACAAGGATAAAAACTATGAATCAAAATTCTTCAAAAGAAAATAGCTCAACATTTGATTCAAATTGTATGTAAATTGAACGACACACTATTTTCTCCAGAATTTGTTGAGCAGCATCGTAAAAATGAGACAGATTTTACTCGTAAAAGATCGTTAACATTTCCGCGTCTTATTGGCTTTATGCTGAACATGGTTAATGGCTCAGTACAGAGTGAACTCAGTCGCTTTTTTCATGTTATTCAAAATGAATCCATTAGCTCTGATACCGTTACATCTGCAGCTTTTTGCAAAGCAAGAAAAAGGATATCTTACACAGCATTTAAGTCACTAAATAACAAATTATTGGAAACATTTTACGAGTCCTCACTTGTTAAATGTTGGAATGGATTGCGATTATTAGCAGTTGATGGATCAGTTACCAAATTACCAAACACACAAGAATTACTTGATCACTTTGGTAAAGCACGGCTTCATTCAAATCGCCCTGCAGCGCGACTGTCACAACTTTATGATGTCAGTAATAAAATAACTGTTGATTTAGAAGTCGGCTTGCATTCGACACAGCCGGACGCGCTGGATCAATATTTCGTCCAGCGCCCGGACGAGCTTTTCACAA
>CAZWUO010000310.1:0-3066 GCA_964636675.1 uncultured Ectothiorhodospiraceae bacterium | reverse complement strand
ACCAAGTTTAAACCCAAAATCTCGGGACACTTTTTTGATCCATGCCGTGCACTGAAGTCAATATTTTTTTACCTGCGCAAGCAATTCATGCTCAATATTAAATAATTGATCTATCATTGGATGAAAAGTTTTGTGAATATAACTTCCATCTCCTTGTGGCGCATAATGAGGTTTGTACGTGGCGATATTGTTCTCAATATCTTTAAGCCCTAAGACCAGAGCCTGAATATCATTTTTTGTGGTATACAAACCAAAGCTAACACGTACCATTCCACGGCGGTCTTGAAAAAGTTGCTCCATTCCGGCATTGTCGAGTTCAATATCTGCGAGTTCCTCAAAATCTTCTTTTAGTAATTCATGTACATAAGGATGCGCACAAAAACATTCATTGCGCACAGCAATACCATGATAGTCATTCAGTATCGCAGCGACTAAGCCATGCCCTATGTTTTTAAGATTAAACGCAATACTGGCGATGTGTGCAATATTTTCATGCTCTCCATAGATTGTGATGCTGCGACAAGTAGCTAACTGCTCAAGCGTCCACTGAGTGAGCTCAATTTCTTGCGCGTATACGTTGTCCATACCTAAACAATCTAAATATTTCAACACACAGGCGAGAGCGATAGCACCGGGAATATTGGGCGTCCCTGCTTGTTCGCGTTCGATAAGATCCGCGTTTATATTAAAATTCCACTTGGATACCGTGCCCACCATGCCACCCCCATACTGCATGGGTTGCAAAGCCTCGATTAATTCAGATTTTGCGACCAATACGCCCGGCGAACCTGGCGCATATACTTTATGCCCGGAAAACATAAAGCAGTCGATATCCAGCGCGTCTAAATTAATCGGCATATGGGCCACCATTTGTGCACCATCAACAACGAGTAGCGCATCAAAACGATGGGTTAATTCAGCAATTTTCTGTAAGGGATTAATGATGCCCGTTACATTACTTACCCCCGATACCGCGACATAATTCACCCGGCCTTGATATTTTTGCAGTAATTTTTCCAGACCTTGCAGACTAATTTGTGCTGAATGCTGGCCTTCTCCACACAACGGGATATGTTCTATCTTTTTTGCGTGAACGCGGTGCGGTAGGTCATTGGAGTGATGTTCCATTGATGAAATAAGCACGACATTTTTCTGCGGCCGCAGTATGCTTAAGCCAGTCGCAATTCGATTGGCAACGGCAGTTGTGCCACTGCCCAGAAAAGTGCAAATATATTTCTGCGGACTTGCGCAAACAAAATCAAGAACCTGTCGATGCGCCCAGGCGATGGTCTTGCTCGTGATATGGGCAGAAGTATGTACTGAAGTGTGCGTATTGGCATAATGCCTAAGATATAGTTGTACGGTGTCACTCGCCGGCTTGAGCATTAAACTGGAAGCCGCTGAATCGAGATAAATGCGGCGTGCATTGCGCCCGTCAGCCACCGGATAATGGGTGTCCAGGCCAATAAAGGCTTGTTTAAGCGAATTATTCAAAATTATTACTCAATATTTAAAACAGGGTCTTGTATCAATGGATACTACACAATATAGCGTTGCGGTACATTCAATCATGAACGAGGAACCCAATACGCATAGCACCCTACTGAATCGTAATGAAAAGTACAAGTCGTTTGGGTTTAAACTAAATACAATGAAGAAATGAAATGACTGTGTGTAAAATAGCCGCATAACAAAACATTGATAACAGTAACGTGATTGAAGTTTGTTACTGAATTATCTTTTTGATACGCGGCTCCGACAATATTTTCTGGTAATTAATTAATCCGCTGGTTTCCCTTGGTCATAACCTGCTGCATCTACGGAAAAATAGCCGCTTCTAAAGCGGCAGTATCTTCGTAAAAATGATAAAACACAATTTGCCCATTTATCACCTTGCATATTAATGCCCAATCACTCGCAAAATCTTTACCCGTGTTGCGACTGTGATGCTTTAACTTACCATACAGAGCAACGTGCTCACCTTCCGCAAAGCTACTTTCGATGTCGAAACTTCCTGGCTCTAGCAATTCCCCAAAAGTAGTAAACATTCTTTGCATGCCCTCCGGGCCGATGTAACAACCATACATTGGATTACGCGATCCCGCCTCTGGCCGACTGGGGATGATTTTTGCGTCCGTATGTATGACGGAAAGTGCTTCTTCCATTTCCCCAGCAAAAACGTTTGCTAAAAATTGTTTAACGGTATTTAGTGCATTCATAACTATTTCCTCTTATCAATTAAAAACCTTCTAGTACTAACTTGCCCATCGTATGATTGGACTCTAATTGCGCATGCGCCTGTCTCATATTATCCGCGTTGATCGGGCCGATAATTTGTTGAAGGGTGCTACGTAATTTCCCCGCCTCCACCATTTCAGCAACGGTATTGAGAATCTCCCCTTGCGCCGCTATATCTGCGGTTTGAAACATGGATCGCGTAAACATCATTTCCCAAATGAAACTCACACTTTTTTGCAGCAATAGATTCATATCGGGAGCCTTTAAAAAAGGTACAATGCAACAAATTTTTCCGTGCGGAGCGATGATTTGGGATATTGTCTTCCAATGTTCATCCGGATTATTGAGGCACAAAATGTTATCAATATACTCGAGATCAAGCGCCTTGAGCTGCGCCGTCATGTCTTTACTATGATCGATAATATTTTGCACTCCCAAGTCCTTTATCCACTGTGTTGATTCTAAACGCGAGGCTGTACCGATAACACGCAAACCCGGTATCTGCTGAGCGAATTGAATCGCCATGGAACCAACACCACCCGCAGCACCGATAATTAACAAGCTTCGGTCAAGCGGTTTTCCTGACCGCGGTAGCTGCAATCTTTCAAACAAAGCCTCCCATGCAGTAAGCGAAGTTAGGGACATTGCAGCAGCATGTGCATGGTCGATATTTTGCGGTTTTTTAGCCACAATGCGCGCATCGACAAGATGATATTCGCTGTTGCATCCCGGACGGTTTACAGCCCCTGCATAAAAAACCTCATCGCCGGGTTTAAACTCGCTGACAAGTGATCCGATTTTTTCCACAACCCCTGATGCATCCCAACC
>CAZWUO010000309.1:0-3069 GCA_964636675.1 uncultured Ectothiorhodospiraceae bacterium | reverse complement strand
CGGAGTATATACCCAGCGATATAACCGGCTTAAAAATACCGACGGCCCCTTGTTCAGAGGTCGTTATCAAGCAATACTGGTAGAAAAAGATGCTTACTTGTTGCAACTTGGGCGTTACATTCATCGTAACCCCATTGAAGTAAATCGACCGTTAGTAGCAGACTTGGCGCTATATCGTTGGTCGAGTTATCCTGCTTATATTAATCAAGCAAAAGCTAAGTCCTGGCTTTATCGTGACCAAACCTATGCAATACTCGGGAATAAGCAGAAATATTCGGGTTATAAAGCTTTTGTTGAGTTGGGAGTTGGTGAAGAAATCCTGTCGTTTTATAACAAAGGCAATATTCCCTCAATAATCGCTAGCAATAACTTCAAAAAGGCGCTTGCCAAACAAAAAAAGAAGCTGAAAGTCAATGTTGAGTTAGCTCAAATATTATCGGAACGGCCATCGCTTGACAGCATAATAAGCGCGGTAGCTAAAGTGTACAAAGTTAAGGTAGACGACATAAAAGAACGAAAACCGGGTCGGCAGATCGCTAACATGCCAAGAAAAGTAGCTATTTACCTATGCCAGCAATATGGCGATATGTCATTAAATACGATTGCAAAAGCGTTTGCATTAAATCATGTTGGTAGTGTCTCTCCTGCTATTAGAGACGTGAAAAATGAAATGAATAACGGCAACTTAACCCAGACGATTAATGCAATAATAAAGACACTTGACATTATAAAATAGGATTGACCCCCTTTTCGAGACCCCCTTTTCGAGACCCCCTTTTGAATTAGTCGGTCGGAATGATCTGTTATGTTTTATTATCCAACCGTAACTGCACAAAATAATATCTACCTAAAACTACCAGTAATATACCACCAAGTATCATGCTGGCCGAAACGGTTAGGCGGAGAGTGATCGCCTCAGATACAAATATGATTCCTCCCAACGCAGCGATGACAGGAACTGACAGCTGCAACACAGCCGCTTGAGTAACCGAAAGGCCACCAAGTGCGCTATACCATATCGTGTAACCAATACCAGATGCGATCCCCCCCGATAATATCGCTAACAATATGCCCTCAGACGAATAATTTGCATTTTTAATCGTGACAATGAGCAACACTATAACGAATGGCAGAGTCCTTAAAAAATTATATGCCGTATCCATCAGCGGACTTTTCGAACCTCGTCCTTTAAGAGTATAGATACCCCATGCAATGCCAGCTATCGTCATAAGCAAGAAACCGCTCACTGAAGGTGTTGTCACTCCGGGCAAAATTAAATAAACAAATCCCGCAAAAGCGACCGCTACACCTGCCCATTCAGTAATATGCAATCGATTTCCTGAAATAACAGACAGTAGTATCATCGTTATCTGAACCGAACCAAACAAGATGAGCGCCCCAGTACCGGTGTCCAGCGTAATATAAGCAAAGGAAAATGTAATCGCATAAAGAAACAGCATTAAACTGGCAGACCAGCTCCCTTTCATCGGTGAACGCGTTTTATTTCTATTGATGCTCATAATCGCCAAGAGAACAATAGCACCAGACAACAGCCGTATAATCGTAAAACTGGATGCATCAATGGCTTGCGCCCCCAGCGCTAATCGACAGAGCACTGAATTTGCAGCAAATGCAATCAGCGCTAAGCCCGTAAAGAGAATAGTTTTTACCCGTTTAGTCTGCATAGTGAGGTCTTTATTCATCTATTATCTTTTTATTTAGGCGTGAGGTGTCCAAAACGATACATGCCCTGCTGCCGATCCAGCATTGAGTGGAACTGTCTCGAATTATCAACTATTATCATGGTGACACAAACTTATCCGTCTTGTTCTATTACTCATAGAACAAACAACTCAGTTCCAAAATCCATTCTTATAAAAAGAATCCATTGTTCTAGAAAATTATCGTTACGACATACTTCACGCAATTGACTTATTATTAACGAGCATCTAATAAGGCTGAAGTCAAAATTAGTTTGACTGCGTTAAAATTGAACTAAAAATGCTTATTTACCCTCCAGAAATAAATTATTTTAACAACTGCAATGTGACAAAACCCAATTTTTTACGCATAATCGAGCACTTTGTGTTTGGCTAATGCCACTATCACAATAATCAGCGGATTGAACTTCGTATAAATATAAATATAAAGCTTCGTAATGGAGCTAAATTTAGGGAGTAGTTACATGACAGTGAGTAAAGAGTTAGCAGCCATTCTTTCAGGCTTAACCGATTATAAAGAAGAAGATTGGGATCTTTTACAGAGTGAAGCGGAGCAAATCCGTTCATGGATTCCCGACTTAGTCGACAATTTTTACGCCACACTTTATGGCATGGAGGCCACTAAATCCGTTTTCAAAGAGGGCGAGCGACCCAAGCTGGAAAAGACCTTAGAAGATTGGGTTTTTACTTTAACCAGTGGGCGTTTGGGTGAGGATTTCTGGAACCATCAATGGTTTATTGGACTTATTCACGTGCAACGAGGGGTCAAAAATATTTATATGCTAGGAATTATGACCCGCGTTCAGAAAATTATTTTTGCCAAATGTATGGAGACCTATGAACGTGACAGAGCGCTGGAAATTTACAACGCGTTTCTCGGTGTTTCTGGAGCCATCGCAGCGCTTATTGCGGAGTGCTACGATATGGTGATGGAGCAAAGTGTTATCGAGGGCATGACCCGTGTTGGCTTAAACCCAGGTTTGATAGAACGAATTAAAAAGATGCAAATCAAGAAAATGATCGAAGAAGCCAGCAGCGCTGCTGCAAAAAAGAAAGAAGCTGAAACAAGTATGGCCTAGGGAGCTTGAATTCAAGGAGTATCATCCTTTCGCCACGTAGAAAAAACCCTCCCTATCCATCGGGACAAACTGCGTAAATGTAGGTTTTCCGATCAAGCATAATGAGCAGTCTTGCTACTCAGCGGTTTGATCGGAAAATATGCGCAAACAAAAATTTGCTTGCCCCGCCACCGATTAATCTATTTTCAACTTCCTTTACGCTATACCCGTGGCATTATAGATTTAGGTTTTTAGTGTACGTCATATTCCTTTCATGACGAGGCGAAATG
>CAZWUO010000308.1:0-3087 GCA_964636675.1 uncultured Ectothiorhodospiraceae bacterium | reverse complement strand
AATATAAACCATAAACCGAATATGACGCACACTAAAAGCCTAAATCTCAAATGCCACGGGTATAGTTGACTAATTTTCATAGGAAATAGCACGTAAATTATTTTTAATTTGGGACTTGTTTTTTTTTAATTAGTAACCAGAATTTATTATATGAACTGTATGTTATGGCTTAGTTATTTTTGAATGCTATAAAGTTTTTGCAAATAATTGGGAAAAGTAATATGCAATATGAAGCTAAATAGAACTATTTAAATTTGATATAAAAGGAGGATTTAGCCATGAATGAAGAAACTATCAATAAGCCTGTCGTAGAAAAATTTACTAAAAATTCAGAAAACCTGCAACGGCAACGTAGCCGATCAATTAACCCATTCGAAGAAATGGATCGTTTATTCGAGAGTTTTTTTCCTAGAAACTGGGTACAACCCATGGGCCGGGAATGGCCAGTAGGGTTTGATGCACAGTTTGTAGGTCATTCGCCAAAGGTAGACGTTTTAGAACGCGATGATGTGGTGGTTGTAAAAGCGGAATTACCGGGCGTGGATAAAGACAATATCGATATATCCATGACGGAAGACCATGTCACCATCAATGCAAATAGCAGGCAAGAGAAAGCAGAAGAGAAAGGTGATTATCATCGTCGTGAAATCACTCAAGGAAGGTTTTCAAGAATGGTATCTTTGCCTGAGTCCGTGCAAAGTGATAAAGCGAAGGCGACTTTTGAAAATGGTGTTTTGGAATTAGTGATACCAAAAGCTGCACCCGCGCAACGACGCAGTATTAAAGTGGAGTGATGCTAGAGGTCTGTTGACGTTTCATTTTCATCATTGCTGGAGTCACTTTTTTCGCCCTACAAGGCGCAACAGTGATGAAAATGAAACGTCAACAGACCCTAATCCTTTATGGTGAAATCAAAGGAAATTGTCTTCTCTTGGTTTTCGATGGATGTTTTTTTATGGATAAGAAAAAATGAGCTTTCAATAGGAGGTATTGATCATGTCTACACTTCAAGACTTACGGGGGGGTGTCAATCACTTTTGGAATGCATTAGCTGAGGGATGGCGCCATCTTGTTTCTCGTGCTTCGGGCGCATTAACTCGTTTTCACGCTGGCAAGTCAAAGGATGATTTCCCGGATGTAGCGCGGGGCAGTGAATGGGGATTACTGGCGGCTGAATTGTATGATGATAGTGAAAAAGTCATTATTAGGCTGGAGGCACCGGGTATGGAGCTAGATGATTTTGATGTCAGTGTTAGCGAAGATATATTGCTTATTCGGGGACAAAAACATTATCAAAAAGAGAGTAATGAAAATGGCTACCAAATTGCCGAGTGTGCTTATGGCATCTTTGAGCGCGCAATTCCTTTACCGGATAATGTCGATAGCAGCAAAGCGAAAGCAAAATATCGCAGAGGCGTGCTGCGGATAGAAATGCCTAAAACGGCACATAGGCGTCACACGGTAAAAATACAAGGATTCTAATGCTAGGCGTGGATATTCTCCCCTTAGTAGTCATCCAGGGAGGTCATATTGGAATTCAAAGATTACTACACCATACTGGGTATTGAACGTAACGCGAGCCAAGATGAAATCAAGCGGACTTATCGAAAGTTGGCGCGTAAGTATCATCCTGATGTGAGCAAGGAAAGCGATGCTGAGGCACGTTTTAAGGAATTGGGCGAGGCCTACGAGGTATTAAAAGATCCCGAAAAACGTGCAGCTTACGATCAATTAGGGGCACGATGGAAAGAAGGGCAGGATTTTAATCCTCCGCCTGGCTGGGATCAGGGTTTTGAGTTTCACGGGGGTGGTTTTACCGGGGCGGATGCCAGTCAGTTCAGTGATTTTTTTGAATCGCTCTTTGGTGATAATGAAACATATCAGGCTTATGCACATCAGCATAATCACAATGCTGGTGCAGGAAGGTTTAACCGGCAAGGTGAGGACACTCACGCCAAAGTGTTGATTAGTCTGGAAGATGCTTATCATGGGGCCACTCGGTCGATTACCTTGCAGCATACCGAGTTAGGGTCTGATGGTCGACCTCAGATACAGTCTCGCACCTTAAACGTAAAGATACCCAAAGGGGTTCATCAAGGGCAACATATTCGCTTGGTCGGCCAGGGAGGAGTCGGTGCAGGTGAGGCTAAGGCGGGTGATTTGTATCTGGAAATTGAATTTATGCCACACGCTTATTATCGGATAGAAGGGCGTGATGTGTTTCTTGATTTACCACTCACACCGTGGGAAGCTGCCTTGGGCGCAAGCATTAAAACACCGACACCCTCAGGTGTTGTGGAATTAAAAATACCTGCGGGTTTTAAGTCAGGGAAAAAAATGCGACTCAAGGGTCGGGGCATTCCTGGAAAACCGCCCGGTGATCTGTATGTTGTGTTACAGATTGCATTACCGTTGGCAGATAGCGAAGATGCTCGTGCGCTGTATCAGCAGATGGCGCAAAAACTGGCGTTTAATCCGCGTGCTGGAATGGGGGGTGTAAATGAGTAAAAAATCCTATGTTTACAGTGGTTATGTGATTGAAGAAGAAACTGAATTGTCACTTGCTGAGCTAAGCCAAGCCTGTCGCATGAATGCTGAATGGCTTATGTCACTAGTGGATGAAGGAATTCTAGAACCACTTAGCAAAGAAAGTCGCAATTGCTTTGGGGGTGTTGATATCTATCGGGCGAGAACGGTTCGGCGGTTACAACAAGATTTAGGGGTGAATTTAGCAGGTGCTGCATTAGTGCTGGAATTACTGGAAGAAATCGAAGTGCTACGCACGCGTCTTGGGGTGCTTGATATAGATGATGACCTGCCTATGTTGTAACACTAATACAATTAATTTACTCATTTTTGGTGTCAACTTTAGGCAATATTGAGTTTGTGTTTTGGTGAATTTTGCGTCGCTTGGCAGCTCCTAATAAGGATTCAAAAATCGAATTGTATGAGATTTTATTACTTCTATGTTTTAGAGGTTTCCTAGTGCGGGGGTCATGCGCATTTGCTTGCAACGGGGGTACTAGTAAGCCTCTTCCCAAGAAATGTAGTTTTCCAATTTTTTAATTTTGTATTGTTGATCTTCAA
>CAZWUO010000307.1:0-3099 GCA_964636675.1 uncultured Ectothiorhodospiraceae bacterium | reverse complement strand
TTTTAGATATATATTTGAATGGATATAAGAGGTGTTCGGTTGCCTTCAACAAGCCCGGTCACTCTTTTGCAAGAGGTCCTCGGTCACCTCTCGGTCACTCGTTATTATGACCGAATATGCGAAAATCATAAACAAACCTGCACTGCCTGCACGCGGGGATTGCAGATTCAACCCCCGATAGTGTCCATGACCAGCTGAGAGTTTCCGAGATGGACGCAGAGATGGTCATATATAGTAACACGCTAGGGGCCCCGGAGGACGGGGCTTGTGGGCAGACCAATAGGCAAATCTCAGAGGCCGGGTCCACCTAGACCACCTCTCCGTGCATGCCACGCGCGCGATCCCGTGCCTATATCCCGTGGCCGTCGTCCATACCACCGGTACCAGGGTAGCTCCCATGTCCTCGTGCGCCTCTTCTGTGGGTGCGCCGTTTGAAAAGTTCTTGTCCGCTATTAACCACCATGCGGACGTATTCTGGAAGTGGCCAATACTTCTCAGACTGACCCTGAGCAGACTCTCAGTTCATCGCGTCGCAACGATTTATCTTGCAATTGCCGATGTACATGACTAATTAAGCCATTAACGATGCGTCGAGATTTGGAAATGATGTATCCTCGGAGCTTCCGGTTAGAGTAAGCATTCACTGATCAGATTGTTGCGCAAAAGCACACAATCCCGACAGAACGAAAAAATCCTTTTCCGACAATCTGCTATACCGAACAGCGCAACTGGTTTGCGCCGCTACGGACTTATAAATTCCACTAAAAACTCGCAATTGATATCTGGAAAGGACTCAAACATACGAGTCAACCAAACTGTAAAGTTTTTATCTATTCACGCGGTTTTGTCTTTATTGCCCCCCCCAAAGACGGTGGCAAGGATGTTTTCGTTTATGCCACAGCGCTTGAAAAATCTGGCGTGCCATCAATTGACGACGGCGATGCGCTGGGCTTCGAGATCGAAAATGATTCCTGCGGACGTGGGAGCCAGGCAACCAATCTGCAGCTCGACTAAATAATAACCCTTATGCGCTCCATCAGGCATGAAATCCGATGGAGTGCTAAGCCCTTAAGAAAGAAAAATTGAAATTGAAAACTACAAAATTCGGCACCGTTAGGTGCTTTGATATCCAAACCGGCAAAGGCTGGATTACCCCAGATAACGGAGGCAACGACATAATGGTAAAGCAAGCGGCGATAAACCATGCAGGCCTCGGTCAAATCGCCATCGGTCAAACGATTGGCTTTGATATCGCGCGCAAAAGCCGTTCTGCCGTGAACTTGTGGGCCACTTGGTCAAATCGTTAACGCCATTCCAAGGTCACCTCCAAGGGCGACCCTGGGGTTGCAAGAAAGGATCAATCCATGATCAGTATTTCACGAACGAATGCCGAAAATCGCTTCGCTGCGATTGAGAAGACCCGGCAAAAGGCACTTGGCGAGCAGGAAGAAATAGCGCTGAAAATCCGTAAAAAAACCGCTCATCTCAAATCATTGCGCTTTGCTAAGGAAGCAGCAGATCTGAGGGATACCACCACAAATAAAAATGGCACCAAGAAACGGGCTGCGAAGCGCATCGGTTCTTAGCGTCGATTACTTTCCCGGAACAGGGTAACGCAAACCTGCCATCCCGCGATGCGCATTTATAGTGTATTGCATCACAGGAGAATGTTTTTTTTGGCACTTTTGATACCAAGCGCAAGGTCTCGATTTACAGGTGCTTATGAGTGTACTCCGGATATGGTAGTGTAGACAACAACCCTGATTCGATTGGAGCAACGATGGGTGCTGAATAAGGCAAACATGCCGACATCCGACGTCTAATTTTAAGGCCACAGGGTGCGCAATTATGCGTGTCCAATGAAAAACTCGCAACGAGAAGACTTGATACTCTTCATTAAGTGGCCGGTTGCATTTTCAAGAAGGAAAACGAATGTCCAAGGGTAAGAACCGCGGCAATAAAGAAGTCAAAAAACCGAAGAAAATTAAACCAAAAATCTCCGCTACGGCGAACTCAAATGCCGGAAAAACACCAATAGATGTTGCGCGAAAGAAAAATAAATAGATAAATATCGAGTGGGGTGGTGAGTAGTCAGCTCATTCCGGGATTACAATACGCCGGTTGATGGATAATAAGACTAAGTTATTCCGTTTATGGGTTGCGTATGCGTCCATATTGTCACTCGCCCGCGGGATAAATTTAGAGCAACAGTTCGTCAATTCGATTGATCTTGTGATCTGCGAAGTAGGTTGTGTCATCGGCTTGGAATTCACGCGGGAAAACCGCAATTGAGTGCATAGAAACACCGCGGCTACATCAGACTACGGATCTATGCAGAATTCGATTGACGATAAGTTCCAAGAATTTTGTCCCAGAAGAAATGTATTACTGCGAAATTTGTATTTGCATGCCGGTGATGAACGAAGTGCAGTGCCTGTTTATGTCTGAACCAGGCAAACCGTAGCAACCAGGATCCCTCTACATGATACTCCCTATCGAAAAATGCGTGGGCGTAGAAGGACGCAGCACAAGCGATGACCTGAACCAGGAAAAAATCAGTGGGCAGAATGAAATATGTAAACGCCCCTGCCAGAATCACCGGGATAAAGAAAAATGGCGTATTGTTGCCTTCGTTATCGAGATAAACCTTTGAGACGAGATGATCCTTGGCATAGTGGGTGTGATGGAAATTTATATGGTTTAAGAAGAGCTTCCGGCCTCTTCGATGGTGGCCGAGTTTGTAGTGCAACAACGTTTGCGCGAACGATACAACAAGATGTGTTGCGATGGCGGTGATGACATATAATATAAGCAGCGATGCGGTTTGGAGCATGATCGCTTTCCGCTCCACACGGAGCCACAGCAGGGTAGTAGTTACACCTGATTGTTCGTTGATTGAATGGTTAAAATAAAGACCGTGGATCGATCCGATACAGTTTGAAAATCGAACGCCCCGATATCGTGCATTAGGGAGAAGCCTTACCACTAATTCATTCTATTAGATAGTCTGCATGGAAATGTCTCCTTATGGCACTTTTGAGAAAGTCCAGAGAACCCAATTTTCCGTCTGCAGTTGAGTGGTCATAAGACATGCTCTCC
>CAZWUO010000306.1:0-3101 GCA_964636675.1 uncultured Ectothiorhodospiraceae bacterium | reverse complement strand
AACAACCGGTGTTGTTACGTGCAATCCAATTGAAAAATAAACCAACAGAAATGTTGACCGCATCACCCAAAGGAACGGTTCCCGTATTAATTTTAGATGAAACAACCATTATCGATGAAAGCCTAGATATTATGCTCTGGGCATTAGAAAAAACTGACCCGGACAATCTGCTATGCCGTGAACAACCTGAAGTATTGCCAACCATGCTGGCACTAATAAATCATTTTGACACTGAATTCAAAACCTGCCTGAATAAATATAAAAGTGCCAAACGTTATCATGATGACAATCAAATGGTTTATCGCGAGCAATGTGAATCCTTTATAATTGACCTAGAATCTCGCCTATCCAAACATAAATTTTTAATGGGAGATGCACTCAGTTTAGTTGATTTCGCTCTCTTTCCATACATCAGACAATTCGCTAAAGTTGATCGACAGTGGTATCTACAAGCTCCCTACCCTAAGCTTCAAAACTGGCTAAAAACACATCTTGATTCAAAACTATTCTCGAAAACCATGACAATATTTCCACTTTGGTTAGATAGCCATGAGGACTGTTTGTTATATGAAGGCAACCCTCACAAGTAATTAAAATAAGTCTTTAATTTATATTTGTCAGGTTTACTGATTACCAACTGATCTTCCTTAACCGAAATTAAGCTCTCATCAAAATCTAACTTGTGTAAGACGATAAATTCTTTTTATTGAGCAGAAACCATCTCTGGGTATCGAGTCAAAATGGTACCCGACACAATTTCACTTAACACCACTTTTTCGCATTGGTCATCATTTTTTATATGACTCGACAGCTCATCTAATAATTGAGCGGCTAACTGTTGGTCTTTTGGCCGGCAATCCTCTTCTGTTCCATGTAACGCATGATGAATTATGAGCATTACATCATTGACTGTGGATGATACAACTAAATTTTTGATGTGACTTTGAGCTTGTGTTTTTTTTCGCAATTTAAACTCTAGTATTGTACCCATTAGTCTCTCTCCTTAGTAAATAACAAATATCTAAAAATTTATT
This sequence comes from uncultured Ectothiorhodospiraceae bacterium, assembly GCA_964636675.1. Classification (GTDB taxonomy): domain Bacteria; phylum Pseudomonadota; class Gammaproteobacteria; order S012-40; family S012-40; genus JALUUH01. Next base: position 2,067 of record CAZWUO010000306.1, on the reverse strand, counting down.
AGAAACTTACTGAATCGAACTGATAACTAAACACTGCTTAATTAAATAATCGAGCTATTTGAACAGGCGAAATTAGATTACAAGGTTGAATCAAAATAATTTTACAAAACTATATTGGTTAATCTCTGCTTATCTATAGATGCTGATTTTTTGTTACTTTTTTGATATGAGCTTATTGGCAATAAAAATTAATATTCGTTAAAAATTTACGACTACTGTCAATTTGTGCTTTTTTGGGAACTTTCAATTTAAAGAATATACTCTATATGAAAATATAACAACAAATTTTCAAGTTTAGATTTTAAATATGTTGTAAATAGATCTCAGGGATTGCCACTAAAACTTTAATATATATACCCACCCTACATTTTAAAGCTGATAGTGATTGCCCCTTTGAACCTTACTAACGCTTTGATGGTCGATTAGCTTGGCTGCCTCCACCCGGCCTTCTTCTAGCAGAGCGACGATTCAAGACTTTGTTATTCCGAACAGGGTTACCTCGATTGTCATTATCAAATTCTGGCACTAGCTTTTTCTCACCATCACCGATCAAATCCGAACGCCCCATAGCCTCTAAAACCAGCCGTAATTGTGGCCATTGCTTCTCATCGTGATAACGCAGTATTGATTTTTGTAAGCGGCGTTGCTCTAGCGTTCTCGCCGTATAGACACTCTCATTCTTATAATTTACCTTCTTTAAGGGATTATGCTTTGAGTGATACATCGCGGTCGCTAAAGACATGGGTGATGGGTAAAAAGTTTGCACTTGATCAACGGTTAAATTATTACGTTTTAACCAAAGTGCTAAATTAATCATATCCAAATCTTCGCTGCCAGGATGTGCCGCTATAAAGTAAGGTATTAAGTACTGTTTTTTTCCAGCTTCTGTTGAATATTTATCAAACATTTTTTTGAAATCATAGTAGCTACTCATCTCAGGCTTCATCATCTTGCTTAATGTTGCCGTCTCGGTATGTTCTGGGGCGATTTTCAGATAGCCACCAACATGGTGTTTAACCAGTTCTCTCACATATTCAGGATCACGAATCGCTAAATCGTAACGTAACCCGGATGCAATAAGCACATTTTTGACGCCTTTCAATGCGCGAGCTTTGCGATACAGTTGGGTAGTTGGACTATGATCGGTTTCTAAATTGGTACAAATGGTTGGATAAACACAAGAAAGCCGCCGACAGGATGACTGGATATTGGGATCGACACAATTTAGATGATACATATTGGCTGTCGGGCCACCCAGATCAGAAATAGTACCTGTAAAACCTGGAACTGTATCGCGGATATCTTCTATCTCTTGTAACACTGACTGCTCTGATCGAGACTGAATAATACGCCCTTCATGCTCAGTAATTGAGCAAAATGTACAACCACCAAAACAACCTCGCATAATATTAATAGAGAAACGGATCATGTCGTAGGCTGGAATTTTAGCTTTCCCGTACACAGGGTGAGGCACCCTCTTATAAGGCAGTGCAAAAACCGAATCTAGCTCTTCTGTCGTCAATGGAATCGGGGGAGGATTCACCCAAATTTCTCGTGTGCCGTGCTTCTGAACCAGTACTCGAGCATTATGCGGATTTGATTCCTGATGCAATACTCTTGAAGCATGGGCATATAAAACAGCGTCTCGGCTTAGCTTCTCAAAACTCGGCAGCCGAATATAACTCGTCTTTCGATCAAAGTCTGCTTTACCCTGAAGAGGTTGAGGAATAATTCGAATGGGTATGCTCTGACTATTTTCTTTGTCCTTTTTGATTTCACAACTAGCAGCATCTATGTACTCATAAGGATTTGCTATGGCATCAATATTTCCCGGCCAATCAATTCTTGTAGAATCAATTTCGACCCAGCCTGCCGGTGTGCTAGTTTTAACAACCACTGTGCCACGAATATTTTGCATATCTGCAACTGTTTTTGATCGTGAATAGCCAAGGGCAACTTCAAGCAGAGCGCGCTCAGCATTACCATAAATCAATATATCTGCAGCAGAATCGAGTATCACTGAACGGCGAATTTCGTCTGACCAATAATCATATTGTGCGATACGAC
>CAZWUO010000305.1:0-3127 GCA_964636675.1 uncultured Ectothiorhodospiraceae bacterium | reverse complement strand
GTTATTACGGGGACACCCCGATTACCCAGTGAGCGAGTCGTCGAGAGCGCACTGCGCTGATTGGCATCGAGAACAAGAACGCGTTTCATATGATCTTTGGACTTAAATGTTAGTTGTAGTTGATATGAAAAAGGGAATCGAAGTATATATCGGCATGCGGTGTCTTACCACAATGCATATTAGCGCTTTTACGAGTCATTATCCGACTTGGTTTTTCATAAAGCAGAAAGACCCTGAAAATGACCAGTTAGTTTGAAACCCATTACGGGTCACGCAATGGGTTTGTTTTGTCGAAATGGTATCAGCTACTATATGTACTGGGGCAGTACCGCCAATATGACATTCCATGGGGCCCAGTGGAACGCCTGGTTTTTTTGTAAGGGAAACATCTGCCGCAGTGCCTTTGCCGAAGCTATAGCTAAATCGATGGGCGTTGATGCGAGATCTGCTGGTTTCTATGCGATTGAAGGTGCCCCCGCAAATGAAGAGGTGATAAAATCCGCACAAGATATGGGCTATGATCTCTCAAACCATCGTACGCCCCCAATAATGTACGCTGTCTTGAGAAAAACAGATCTACTCGTGGCGATGGAGTCATGACAGGCGGATTTGGTGAGGCGATATCTGGCAAGAAATTACTATACATCTTGTTAGGGATGTGGGCGAAACTGATACGTCCACTTATCTATGACCCCTTTGATCGTTTCCCTGAGTATTTTGAAAATTATTTTAAATACATGGAAAAATTTATTCATGCAATCGTCGATAAAATCAGAAAAACATATTGATATCAAGGAATTTTATTCCATGAATATCAGTGCTCTATGGAAAGGGCTCAAGCAGGAGCATATTTCGTTCTGGTTTTTGTGTTTCTATTTCTTATTTGAATATGTTAGGCCGCAGACATTGTACCCCATGATAGACATATTACCCTGGGCACAAAGTTTTCTAATATTAACCATATTAACTTCATTAACGAATAAGTCGATAGTCTGGGTAAGCAACCCGCTGAATAAGTTATTTATATTGTTTGCATTGATTATTGTGTTGTCTGGAATTTTTGCAATCAACCCTGAAGCATCTTGGGATCTTAAAGAAGCAATGCTTGGCTGGTTGATTGTTTATTTTCTCGTAATAAACATCGTTAATACTGAAAAACTTGTCATACTTTTTATCGTCGCATATATGTTGTTCAATTTAAAAATGGCGCAGCACGGAGCAATTAGTTGGGCATCGCGAGGTTTCTCTTTTGCTTCGTATGGGCTAATTGGTTCACCAGGTTGGTTTCGTAATTCTGGCGAGTATGCAATACAAATGATTATATATGGGTCGCTTGCATTTGCTTTTGTTTATGCGTTGAAGGATTATTGGGGCAAATATAAAAAAATGTTTCTGTATGTTGTCGCAGCTACAGGATATTTAGCCGTAATAGGTGCAAGTTCGCGTGGAGCACAAGTTGCAATGCTTGGCATTGTTGTCTGGTTTATGCTAAAGCAAAAAAATGGATTTAAGGGACTGATCTTGCTTGGAATTGCTTCTGTTGTGTTGTATCAACTTTTGCCAGATGAGCAGTTACAACGATTTAGTACAGTAGGGGAAGATGCAACGTCGCTACAAAGACTAGCCTATTGGGAGATAGGGTTCAAAATATCTAATGAACATCCTTTATTGGGTATTGGATATAATAATTGGATATCTTATTTAAACCATTTGTATCCAGAAGGTGTTGGGCCGCTGAATAAAATCGAATTGGCGCATAATATTTATATTCAAGCTTCTGCTGAATTAGGTTATTTAGGACTAAGTGTTTTTCTGTTAATGGCCTTATATAGTTTTTCTTTGAATTGCAAAACGCGACAAATTGCTCGTGATCTTGATAATAAATTATTTTTTAATCTCTCTCTCGGTCTTGATGCTGGATTGATTGGTTATTTGATAGCCGGGAGTTTTGTTTCAGTATTTTACTACCCTTTTTTCTGGATTCAGATAGCCATGATTGTCATGTTGAATTCTGTAACGAAAAAGCAATGTGAGGCACGCCCCATTTAGCGAATATGGATTTTTGGGTTGATGTGACAGAAATGTGATGTCTTATTGAAAAAATAATAGCGGTTAGGCAGGTGTAATGCCAGGCAAAGCGACGCAATAAGATTGTCGGTATGGGTAAGGCGAAAAGTATGGCAAATGGCTGTGCAAAGACGCTTGGGTTTGGGAAGTAGGGACTTTATTCATCATAAATGGTCAGCTGGTATAATAAAAATCAGATTAATTATTAGCATGTCGTACGCAAAACGCCTATCGTACAATACAAGATATGTTTTCTGCACTACAAGACCTTTATAGGGTAAGCGAATGAAAATTTTTCCTGATAATAAGACTTTCGCGTTTACAATACTTGATGATACCGATGATTCTACTTTGGCGAATGTGCAACCTATATATCAATTACTGCATGATCTGGGTATGCGAATTACCAAGACAGCGTGGCCACTGGATTCCCCGGAAAATAGCAAGTTGTATTTTGCTGCTGAGACTCTTCAGAATGAAAAGTATCTTGATTTTGTTAGACAGTTAATCAGCGATGGTTTCGAGTTTGCCTGTCACGGTGCAACGATGGAAAGCAGTCAGCGTGAACGAACCATGGAAGGTCTGGAATTTATTGAACGCGAATTAAATATACAACCTAAGGTCTATTGTAATCATGGACAGAATCGTGAAAACTTGTATTGGGGTGCACAACGCTATCATAGCCGTTTTATTCGATTTCTTAACGAATGTGTAAGTAAAGACAGAAATTATTATCAGGGACATGTAAAAGATTCTCCGTATTTTTGGGGAGACATATGCAGGGAAAAATTCCGATATGTTCGCAGCTATGCATTCGACCAACTGGATATCTCGTGTATTAAACCGGCACATCCGTACCGGTTGCGAAAAACAGAGTATATAAACTATTGGTTTGTTACATCAGATGCTCCGGATGTGCATGCCTTTAATAAACTGGTTACACCTAAAACAATTGATAAACTTGCCAGGAGTAACAGCTTTACAATTATTTCAACCCATTTGGGGAAAGGTTTTGTAAATAATGGTAAAGTAGATGAAAAGGTAAGAAATACATTAGAAT
>CAZWUO010000304.1:0-3132 GCA_964636675.1 uncultured Ectothiorhodospiraceae bacterium | reverse complement strand
TTGATTCAGCTGCGCGTAAACACTTAATTGTTGAAGCATGGAAGCGCGCATACCGGGATCGTGCTGAATACATGGGCGATCCAGATTTTGTCACAATACCAACCCAGCGTCTGTTAAGCCTGGACTATGCTAATGCCTTAAGAACCACCATCCGCAATAATCTAGCCTTACCCAGCAAGTATCTGGCAGCGCCACAATCACAACCACCGCAAGGTAATAACACAACACACTTCTCGGTACTGGATAAACACGGCAACCGGGTTTCAACCACGTTGAGTATTAACTATCCATTTGGATCGGGCTTTGTCGCAGAAGGAACTGGTGTGCTCCTCAATGATGAAATGGATGATTTTGCAGCCTCAGCAGCATCTCCGAATGTGTACGGTTTGGTCGGCGGCGAAGCCAACGCCATCGCACCAGGTAAACGCATGTTATCGAGCATGACACCAACTTTTTTCGAAAGCAAAGATCGTATTGCCATCGTAGGTACACCAGGCGGAAGCCGGATTATCACCATGGTGTGTCTGGCATTGCTTGATTTTGTAGAAGGCAACAGCCCAGCGTCCTGGGTTAGCTTGTCACGCTTTCATCATCAATTTATACCCGACCAGATTCTATACGAAAAAGATGCATTAACCACATCAAATATCCAGGCACTACAACAACGCGGACATCAGCTTAAAGCATCAACACGGCTCTACGGTAACATGCATGCAATTGAGTGGAATCAAACCTCGAATACAGTCAAAGCAGCCAGCGATCCACGCGGCATTGGTTTGGCTGTAGTGAAATAAGCAAGAAATAATCATTGGCAAATAAATTAGAACTAATCTTGCATCAAAACAACTACACACTTGACCCATCAACAATCCATATCTGGCATATTGATCTACAGCTGACTGACAATGATTTTCACCGGCTCCAAGACTATCTCAACCCAGAAGAACAACAGCGTCTACAACGTTATACACATCAACGAGCACAGCAACAATTTTTAGCAACACGCGGACGACTAAAACAACTACTGGCTGGCTATACAGGAATCGCACCCAGCGATATTCAATTCGAAACAGGGCAATACGGAAAACCAAGACTCGCCGACACAACGATTGATGATGGACTGGTTTTTAATGTCTCACACTCAGGCGTAATGGCATTAATTGCCATCAGTACAAATCGCGCACTGGGTATCGATATAGAGCAGATTAACACTAGACACAATCTGCAAGGTATGGCCCAACGTTGCTTCTCGAATCGAGAACTAAGCAGCTGGAATCAATTAACAGAACCTCATAAAACCACTCAATTCTATGAGTATTGGTGTGCCAAAGAAGCCTTTCTTAAAGCCACTGGACGTGGGCTGGCATTAGGTATGGAGCACTGTGTAGTTGATATTGAGCAGCCTTGCTTTATCAGCTTGCCGGAATCGTATCAAAGTAGTGATTGGCAGTTACAGTGTGTTGATGTTGGGAATAATTATCGTGCGTTTGTTGCGGGGAATGGTGACAGTGTGTCTATTATTAACAAACAATTTCACCAAACTAGCTCGTCAAGTTAAATGATATCAATATGTTACATGACTGTGAACAAGGCGCAGGTTATCCCTAATTTGGCACACTATCAGCATTTTCTCGTTCCCAGTTTCAAGGTGCGCAGATGAAGGCGGTAGAGCTGATCGAAATGGGCGTGTTCTTGTGTATTCATGGTAAACTCCAAAAAACAGACTCGGATTGAGTCTACTGTGGAGTTTAATTGAAATGATGGGGTTTTCTGACGCGATAGCGGCTTCGTTCAACAAAACGCTCAAGCTGACGCTTAGCTTGGCGTTATGTCTTAATTTCTTGCATTACAAAATAAAATAGATGGCTGTAGATAATTTAATAAAGCTTGATTGGGTGAGTGACTTCGTAAGTTCTCTTCCTAAAATAAAATATGAAAGAAAAAACATTATTTCTATAGCTGGTTATCCATCTTGGGAAAATGTAAATAGTAATCTGCTTTCTTTTTATTTTGATGAAAATGAAGAGCATAAATTTTATAGGTTATTTATTAATAGCTTATTAGATATTTATGATGAAAAAACAAAAAATAAGATTGAGAGAGAAATATTTGAAAGTAATTTTAGTGTAGATAGAGAAGTACAAACAAATAGTAATAAACGTATTGACATTTTAATAAAAGAATTAAGTTCTCAAGAAAATTGGTCGATTATTATAGAAAATAAAATTTATGCAGAATTATATAATAATTTAGGAGACTATTGGGATAGTGTCGATTCAAAATATAAGATTGGTATTGTACTTTCAATTAAACCTACTAAGATTTCAAAAAAATACAATACCGACAAGATTAGTTTTATTAATATATTACACATAGAGCTGTTAAATAAGGTAATACAAAATTTGCCCGATTATTATGAAGAATCAGATGATAGGCATTTGTTGCTATTAAAAGAATATACTTTGAATATCAACACTCACTATAAAAATACAAAAGAAATGGATGAAACACTAAAATTATTTCAGTCAAAACAGGGTGATATAAAAAAACTTATTAGCTTAGATGATCAATTACTTAAATATGTTTCAGACACCGTTACTGACGTAATGAGTGCTAATGGATATGAGCCTTCATCGCGTAGAAGCACCTCAAAAGGAAAGCATTTTTACGTTAAAGAAAGCAAGTTTCGGTTTTGGGTGGACTTTGGAAAACTTAAATATGAGAATCATTTTATTGCTTACTTTGAATTATGGGGAAAAGAAAGCACCAAATATGGAGATCAATTAAAAGAAACTCTTAAAAATAATAGTAAACTTGGCTTATCAAAATATATACAAATTGGTTCTGGTGGTAGGAGTGGCTCAGCATTTCAGCATATATATAAAATAAATATTCCAGTGGACGAATACGCTGCAGAAGGATTTAAGGAAACAATTAAAAAATTACTAGAAAAGTATGTTTTTAGTGAAAATAATTTTATAAATTCTGCTCTATCTGAATACGATAGAATCAAAGCAACGAACAAGGATAGATTGTGAGAGCGCAGCGACCTACAATCTTATCCAGTTGTTGGACAAAAAAGAACGGTGTCAGTCATTGCATTTTGCAAGATACAAACGCACGATGCAATGA
>CAZWUO010000303.1:0-3164 GCA_964636675.1 uncultured Ectothiorhodospiraceae bacterium | reverse complement strand
GGGTGGTACACCGTGGGTATTAGATTTGAATGGAAACGTTCTTGGCAATCCATCCATTACAGAAAAACCTGATGTTGTTGCTCCGGATAATGTTAATACAACGTTTTTTGGAGGAGAAGATACTGATGATGATGGCAAGCCTAATATATCAGGCACTTCTGCTGCTGCTCCGCATGCTGCGGGTGTAGTGGCTTTATTGTTGGAAAGCAATCCCGAATTGCAACCTGTCGATATTAAAAAAATACTTCAAGATACCGCGACTGATATTTTCCAACGCAATAATGATTCAAAAACTGACACGGGCAGTGGATTTGATTTCGATAGCGGATATGGCTTAATAAATGCTGAGGCCGCTGTTGATTTATCACTCTCTTTCCTGGCAACCATTCCAGAACCCTATAATGGAGATACCGATAAAATTATCGTCAACGATCTTAATCAAAGTGGCGGTGGTGGAATGTTTGACCCATTTTCTATATTGATAATATTGATTGTTATACTCAGCAATACGATAAAGCCTGAAGAGGATAGAAAATTTAAAACACATAATAATAGCAAGAATCCAAAAGTAGTCAAATGACTTAAATACCGCGTATAGGAATCGAAACGAATGCATTGGCACACGAGGTATTAAAAAAAATTTATCTCTGTTAAATTGCATGGCCGAGATGCAGCTCGATACAAAAATTTCAGGTATGATGAACTCCTGAATGAACCTAGCGTGATAAACATGTTCAACAATTTATTTAACAACACCGCCCCGTTACAAGAAGAGAGCATTCAATGGCTGTTTGGCGGTTTTGGCTGGGCATTGCACAATTTTGGCAGCGACATCTTTAGTACTACTCCATTGATCGAACCGAGTAATAAGTTCTTTCCCGGCGAAGGCGACGATGTTCAGGAAATGGCGCAACTCATCTTCAAGCAAACTCAAGACTATTGCGGCTTGGGCGATTGGCCATGCCAGGCGATCAATTACCACGAATTTAATGCTAACCCTGAAGATCTGCCCGATCTTGTGCAAGTTTTGCAGAGTGTTCGTGATCAACGGCCAACGGCTCTCACGCTGTTTTATGAGCCACAACAGCTGGCCAATCCGAATGCAATGATTGCAAACTATGTTCACGCACTCGCCCATCATTTATCGCGTTTGGCAACACACACCGCGCCGTGCGAGCAAGCACAATGGCCGCACATGATGGAATTACTCGGTGTGTATATGGGCTTTGGCATTATGTTCAGCAATACCGCCATGCCCCAACACCGTGGTGGCTGCGGTAGCTGTCACAATCCCGCCCAAGATCGCCAAGGCGCCTTGAGCGAAATGGAGGTGCTCTATGCGCTCGCCATTTTTTGTGCGCTAAAAGATATACCGCAAAAAGCCATCAATCCGCATATCAAAAGTTATTTAAGATCTATGCTGAAAGCAACCTTCAAAGATGTACGACAAAGAACCGCGGAAATTCGCATGCTCGAGCTTATCGATGCCCCGTCGACGAATAGAAAAATGCCCGTGTAAACCCGCTAAGACTACTAATTATTTCATAATTATATTCATGCTTTTTAGGCACAAACCTCGCCGTACTTTATACATCAAAGGTATTTCGAATTTCAGCAATTGCGTTTGAAATTTAGGCGTGACAATGTTGCACGCTCACTATCTATCCATGCAATTTTTTCTATATGTATTAATGTTGTATTTTCTACGGCGATAGATATACTGACTTCCTAGTGCCAAAGGAGGGTTTACAACTATGCAAAAAATGGGTTTATTATTAATTACCATTTCACTATTTGTTGTGTCAGGTTGTTCGACGAAAGTTACCAAATATCAACAAACAATAGACGGCAATGCAATGGATTTTTCTAAAATCGACACGATGAAAAAAGGCAAAGCCTGTCTTTCAGGATGGGGAAACTCAGATAATTCCGCATCGGCGGCTGCAAAGAACGGAAATATATCGGTAATTAAACATGTTGAGAAAGAGTGGATTTTTAGTCCAGTTTGGATTGGCACAAAAGACTGCACAATTGTTTATGGTGAATAAGAAGAAGGGAGGTTTCAGACATGTTGAAAAAATTATTGCCAAGTATAATAGCCACTGCATTAGTATCTGGCTGTGCCGTCACAACCTCAAGGACAGTCGTCGAGTTTGATGGCTCTAAAACTGACTATGCAAAGCTGGACTCAATGAAAACAGGAAAAGCTTGTATGTCTACAATCATGGGAATTCCTACTTCGATGGACTCATCAATAGCTAGCGCTGCTAAAAATGGAGGAATCTCGAAAATTGTACATGTAGACCAAGTTATTGACGAAGGTATATTTTGGATCAGCCGAGATAACTGTACCGTCGTATACGGAAAATAGGAGGATTCGATGAAAAAAAATCTTATCACCAAACTCGCATTATTACCTATGGCATTCGCAGTTTCAGCTTGCGCAATAAATGCGACTGACTACCGTATGACTTACGATAATACTAACGCAGACCTAAGCAGCTTAAAACAAGGAAAGTCATGCTTGATAAATAGTTCCTTCTCTGGCTGGAGCGGAGACGCAACGATTGGGACCGCCGCTAAACAAGGTGGCATTAGCAACGTTAAATATGTCGAACATATAACGGGTGACAATTCCGCTTGTATCGTTGTATACGGAAAATAGGCAATACAACCCCCAGTAAAATGGGGGTATCTGATAAAAAGCTAATCTCCGGTAACGCCGGCGCGTTAAACGGGCGAAACCCTCAAAGAAGCGAATAGCGCTTCTAAAGTGGTAAGTTTTGCTGATCCGAAATATACCTCTAATCTTGATTCCGAATATTTTCTCGCAGCATTTTTTCATCTAATCTAACGCTTGAAGCAAAATATTCCCTTCCGTATATTAATTTCTTTTCATACTGAGGAATGAAAACAATGTGATATTAATAGTATGTCATAATAAAACACCTCCCTAAACAACACGAATTTTTTGGGGATCATTGATAGAAGAGGCACCCTCATATGCCAGATACAGATACAAATGTGACACCGCAGGCCGCCGAGAGTGAAGCTGTTGAATCAGTCCTGCCTATACTCGCAATAGGCCTCAGCTCACTGTTCATTGCATTAACGGTTACGGTTCTATTAGGTTTTTATGCCGGCATCAAAGCAGATCCCGATCC
>CAZWUO010000302.1:0-3165 GCA_964636675.1 uncultured Ectothiorhodospiraceae bacterium | reverse complement strand
AGAGCTTGAACTCTGGGCAATGGCATGGAAAGAACGTATCGGTACGCTCTACCATCACAACGGCCAGCGTCTTGAACACTGGAATCCCGAAGAGGCCATAGAGCAACAGAGTGAAACGTTTACTCAACATCATCAGACTGTCGAGACTATACTGAGTGACATGAAGGATGAAGCTACTTATCTGACCGGTGAAGATGACAGCCTGCTGGATGAAGTCACTCAGGCGCTATCAAGAAGCGCCCGAACCCAGCAACGCAAAGTCTGCCAAAGCTTGTTAAACCACTGGGAAGGGCTTACGCTGTTCGTGGAGAACCCACAAGTTCCTCTGGATAACAATATCGCAGAAAATAGCATACGCGGTCCAGTCACTGGGCGTAAAAACTATTATGGATCGGGAAGTCTATGGAGCGCATTATTAGCCGCAATACTGTTTTCCATTTTTAAGACACTGGTGCTATGGAATATTAACCCCCGCCATTGGTTAACCGACTATCTGACTGCCTGCGCTGAAAACGGCGGGTTGCCACCGGAAGACCTGACCCCTTTCATCCCCTGGAAAATGACTGAATCCAGGCGTAAAGAACTCTCACATCCACCCCCGCGTGTCAATGATACGTCATAAGTGTGCGCTATTGCGGACGAGATTTTAGCCCGGAAGAACTGACACAGATACGCCAATTAATCTCCGAAGATCCAAAGCGTAGTCGTGCTGAATTGTCACGCCTGGCCTGCCACTCTCTTCAGTGGTATAAAACCGATGGTGGATTAAAAGACATGTCCGCCCGGGTTGCCATGTTAAGAATGCAGGACGATGGCCTCATTACTTTACCTCCCCCCGTTGCAAACGCCCTGATCCCACCGTACATCTAAGTGATCAAACCTTTCCAGGCTTAGCGATTGAGCAAGCTGCCGGCACACTTGCGCCTATCTGTTTACAGCTTGTACAGCATAAATCAGACTCACGTTTGTGGAACGAATACATTGAACGCTACCATTATCTAGGGCACAAACCTTTACCCGGCGCCCAGTTGCGTTATTTCATCTATGCCCAGAATCAACCCATTGCATTATTAGGCTTTGGAGCGGCCGCCTGGCAAACAGCGCCCCGAGACTTGTTTATTGGCTGGAGCCATGAGCAACGAAAGAAGAACCTCCACCTTATCGTTAATAACGCACGGTTTCTGATTCTGCCCTGGGTTCAATCCAAAAACCTTGCTTCCATGATACTAGGCAAAGCCGCCAAAAGACTTCCCGATGACTGGCATACACACTATCATTATCGCCCGGTATTACTGGAGACATTTGTTGAAAAAACTCGCTTCGAAGGGACCTGCTACAAAGCGGCAAACTGGAAATATCTAGGCCAGACGAAAGGGCGTGGTAAGCTAGGTGGCTGTCCAAGAAGCGACTAATTATTGGTATAATACCGCATACCCTATCAACCCGGCTGAATATTAATGTCTGTTCCTTTTAAACCCACCTCAGATAAGTTAGATGAGGCAAAAAAATTTTCTGGCAATCTTTTCGACTTACTGCCGACAACCCATGACTGTTTTGTGTTTAAAGATTTATTTGAAGAACTTGATACAACCGACATCGAAGCTAAATATAGCCCTAAAGGACAGCATGCCTATCATCCCAAACAAATTGTTGGGATACTGATTTATGGCTACACCCATAACGTGTTTAGTTCCCGTCAGCTTGAACAGCGTTGTAACGAAGATCTTTCCTTTATGTACATCGCCGGGATGAATTGCCCAAACTTTCGAACCTTAAGCAATTTTCGAAAGGATAATCCAGAGTTTTTTGAAGAATGCTTCAAACAAACCGTCCAGCTTGCTATCCAGATGGGAATGGCTTCATTAGGCCATGTTTCTCTTGATGGCTCAAAATTCAAGGCTGATAGCTCTAAACACAAAGCAATGAGCTACAAATATTTGCGAGAAAATGATCAGGCCCTTTGTGAAGAAATAGATGAACTGATTAAACAGGGAAATGCCTGTGATACCGAAGAAAATACGGACTATAAAGATAAATCAAGCTATGAATTACCTAAAGAGCTGGAATTCAAACAACAGCGATTAGATACAATCAAGAAAGCAAAGGAAGCGTTAGAAGCCCGGGAAGAATCCCTTAACCCGGGTCAACCCATTGATGATAAAAAGCAAATAAGTTTTGCGGATCATGATGCGCGAATAATGGGAAAAAAAGGAAATTTTGACTATAACTACAACCCTCAAATTAGCGTTGATAGTGACTATCAAATTATTATAGGTCAGCATGTTAGCCAAAATGCCAATGATAAACAGGAGGTCGAAGCCGCGCTAGAAAGTATCAAGGAAAATACAGGTCAGCTTCCTGAAAAGATGTCATTGGATAATGGTTATGAATCGGGTAAAAATCTGGAAGCATTGGGAAAAAGTGATGTTGAGGCTTATGTTGCAACGGGTCGGGGAGAGAAGACCCCGAATGAATCATTAGAAGAAACAGAGCGCGCATTAGTGAAAGCCGATTTTCGTTACGATAAAGATGAGGATTGTTTTCACTGTCCTGGCGGGCAGAAACTGGCGCTGAAAAGCAAAGATAAAGAGGACAAATGTGTTTATCAGGGGGATGAAAATATCTGTACCAAATGCCCCTTTTTTTCGCGTTGCTGCAAATCAAAAAAAGGAGCCGCACGGACGATTACGACAGATAAGTATGAAGATTTACGGCAGGATATGAGAGACCGAATGAAGACAGAGGAAGCAAAGGAAATTTATAAACGCCGTAAAGTGATTGTTGAACCTGTCTTTGGTCACATAAAAAACGGGGGATTTCGTGGGTTTGGTTTGCGTGGTTTAGATAAAGTGAAAGGAGAATTTGCCCTGGTCTGTGCGGGTCACAATATGAAAAAAATGGTAAGAGCAATCATGATGGGATCAGTGTGTCCAGCGTTTGCCTAAAGGGACATTTTAGGGGTATTTCGGGCTAAAAAGAGTAAAAAAACCTAAAAACACATCATTGAGAATGAAAAATATCGCGATTTGGGAGGAATTTGGTATGATTTATTTTAAAAATTTTGAGTTCAAAAAAAAGAGGGAAACTTTGATGTGTTTTTGGACAGCCACCTAGGAATTCTGGGGGTAACCCCGCTTCTTTTAAGAGTTTAAGTGATTTTGGTTT
>CAZWUO010000301.1:0-3179 GCA_964636675.1 uncultured Ectothiorhodospiraceae bacterium | reverse complement strand
CCGCTGGCGGTGAGCGGCGGGTAGAAGAGTTACAGGTGAAGCCGGTCTATTTTTAGATTGTCATTCCCAAAGGGGTTGATACATAATATCGAGAATATGGAACCCCGCAACTATCTCTTTGGGGTACATCAAAACAGATAGCGTCACAAAAAGTCTGATCTTCAGTGTTGTGGCGTTCCGACAAACCTTCGGCATACATATGGCCGAAGCCCTGTCAAACCACCACACCTTATATATTGATTTTTTGCTTAGCTATCTTTTAGAGTGTGACGATTACAAGAATTGTTTTGCGTGGTGATAAATTTGGGCTAACTACGATAGACTAACTTATGGTATGTCAATATTCTTCCAAGGTACATCTTTTGACCGCCATTTATAAATCCCAAAAATGAACCGCCTGCCAACGGTAGGAATGAGCTTTAAAAGAGATATTCTTACCGCTCCTGGAGCGCTATCTCTGAATATCTTTACTGTTACAGACTTATCAGGTTGTATGGGAACTCCTCTATAGGCATCGGAGGCCGGGGTCTTCTTTTGCCCTTGCAAAAAGTATATCTGATTAACTTCTTTTGTGGTATTCGAAATTGTAGTTATAGTAGATCGAGCATAAGTGCTGGATTCATCGTAAAAAGCCAGGTACTGAACATGATCCGCTTCATTTGTGGCATCCACCCGAAAAATTAAGTCTGTCCCGGACCTGGAGACCTTTGTCAATTTGAAAATGAATCCAAGTGCTTTTTGGGCAGCGACGGATACGACGACGGATGCGACGGATGACTCTTTCATTGTTGAGGTCAAGATTGAGTTATTGCCAGCCTTTTTTAAGAGAGGTTCTATTTTTGCTGGTAATTTTTTGGTCATCCGTCGTTTATGTTTGGCCGGCTGCAACAATTTGTGCGGTTTATAATGTTTAGTGCTTTTGGTCTTGTGGGGTGGGAAGAGGACAGGCGAATACGTGGCAGAAGGTGTTTTGGTTACGGCTGCTGGTTTTTTTGCATCAAGTATGGTGCGGACTCGAAAAGCTATCTTGACCCGAATGCTGTCACCTTCATTCATAAAAGACAGCGAGCGAACCGCCAAAATCTTGGCATTTGTAATTTCCTGGCGTTTAGTTTCGTCTACTAACTTGCCATTAGCCACATTGGTGGTGGATGTATAATGCTGAATACGGGCATCATTAAGTACATCCTTCAGCTCATCCATGACCACCTCGGCTGCCGCTTCAGCTGGTGTTTCAGATCTCTTGACTGTAACCAGGCTGGTTTTAATGATTATGGATTCATGGACACGCTGTTTTTCAGTCAAATTGGCCTCGGCATTTTGAAAAGCCAATTCAGCAGAATCTTTTTTGAGCTTTAGCACCTCGAGTTCGGAAGCCATTTTATGCAACTGGGCCTCTTTGTTGTTAAGGATAGTAGTCATAGATTTTTTATCGCCGCGGGAATTGGCGATTTTTTGCTTTAAATAAGAAATTCTCTCATTGAAAGAAATAAGTTGCTCTCGCTGATTGGCTTTAGCCTGCTGGTTTGCCAAAGCTGCATCTTTAATAATACCCGCCACCGCGCTCAAATCATATTTATCAGCCGAATAACCATTTTGGGCGAGAAACGAGTCCAAATCCTTCATGGATAAGAGAAGCTGTGCTTTAATGCCCTTTGCGGCACCGTCCAGCTTGATATTGCCGGTATCAGGGGCTTGAAATGGATAAAGCTCGTAACACTTGATCCGCAGGTAGATAGTTCCCCGCGAGCTTTGTGCCAAAGGAATAAGCAAAGGGTTCTACACTGTTCCATTTAGCGGTTCCCTCTTCTACCTCCTGGATAAAATCGCCGATCATCACACTGTTAACAACTTTGGTAAAAGAATGAATATAATCACCCATTTGCCTTGCCATGAGGGGGGCAGAAGCCTCGTCTGCCAGGCGCTCCAGCCTGTGAGCCGAGTTCATGAATCCCCTGTTGTAAATAACCGCGACAACAGCTTCGCCCTGTTTTGTAGTTTTCAGCCATTTGCTCAAGGTTTGACGCTGTGTCTGGATGTCCTGCTGATAGCGCACAAGTAAATCGTCAATATTCTTGATGCCGGCTTTAATGTTAGCCACATTTTTTTTGGTTTCTTCGAAGTCGTAGGACGAGGTCTGAAACTGAGCCTTCAGGTCATCCGCACGTTTTTTAGTTCGCCGGAATTCACTGTTGGCTGTATCGATTGCCGCCTTATAGGCCGAGTTCTCCTTTTGTCTCTCTTCCTCTACCATGGAGGTATTAATCTGGTCTTCCTTCACCGTTGAAAAACCTCTGCGTCTTTCAATATCGGACTTGATCAGCTGGCTGATTATTGCATTAGAACCCGTATCCAGCCGTAACCATTTGCTGACTTCAGTATCGGCATGGACATGTTCGACCAGCAGGAATAGAATAAAGACAGGCAATAAGAGTTTCAAATTTGTCTTCATGATATACATTTCATTTCAGATGTAAGTACCGTTATAGTTCAGGGCCGTTTATCCACCTTGGCTGAAGAGTTAAGATCGTCGAAGCAATCCCATGAATCAGCCGTCCTCCAGAGCGGGCTTCAGCAGCCGAACCTGCAACGGGCCGGGTGAGTCCATGTGAATATCGCACTGAGGGAAAGCTATAACGATGTTGTTTTTGATAAACAGCTCGTTGATTCGGTAGCGAACGTCGCTGGCGATCCGCTTCTTTTTCATGATTTCCTTTACAATCACCCAAAAGTAGGTTTCGAACATCAGGGCATTATCTCCAAAATCATCAAAAATGACAAATGGTTCAGGTGTTTTTAAAACATGCTCGCATCTGCCGGCTGCCTCAAGGAGTAATTCCGTCACCTTGCTCACGGAAGAGCCGTAAGCCACGCCTACAACAACTTTGGCACGAACCATCTGGTCACTGATGGTCCAGTTTATAATATTTTTTTCCAGAAAGCTGCTGTTGGGAACCAGGATATGGATATTTTCTCCGGTTTTGATCCGGGTGCAACGGGCACCGATCTCTTCCACCCGTGCACACTTACCTTCCAGCTCAATGAGGTCTCCGATCCTAATGGGCCGTTCTGCCATGATAATGAACCCGCTGATGAAATTATTTATCAGGTTCTGGGCTCCAAAACTATTATGTGACAATTAGCTTGACCGGTTGATGACAATTACCTAGTCCGGTTCA
>CAZWUO010000300.1:0-3189 GCA_964636675.1 uncultured Ectothiorhodospiraceae bacterium | reverse complement strand
ACATGCACCGACCTTCTCAGATAATCTGGTTCAGGTTAAACTTGCAGGTTAAATGTTAACAAAAAAATAAATAATTTTCGACGTAATTAAGATTCATTACATTTATTAAGGAACGCACATGGAAGAAACGCATATCGTTAGCCATGTAACTATTGCCACAACACCGAAGACGAACAAAAAAGACAAGCTAGTTGTCGAAATTATTTTGTTCACGTTCCAGTCTTAACGTACGCTGGATTTTTTTAGGTGTTGTTTCTCCAGTTTAAGGTTCTTTTCCATTTGGCAAATGTTTTCCTATAGATTACGAAATACAACAAATTTCAGTTTAAATATTTGTCCAGAAAAGTGCTGGCACATCAATGATCGTACAAGACATGATTACAGTGCAATTTAGATAAGATGTTAATCCGTTGCCCAATAGCTTTTCGAACCGTCTTCCACAAACTATCATTACCAAACAGCTGTCCATTTCCCTAAACACTTTCTTTTCCTAACTGGCCATATGAAATCGATTTTTGGTTATTCAGAAAGGTATAGACTACTATTTTCACTATATCGTTGAATATGAACCAAGCTAATGCATAGGCCCATATGTATAACGCATATTGCCAACTAATGGCTGTTATCCAAATGCCATTAACAGCGATTAGAGTACCAATAATTTCCGTACCAATAATTGCGCCTATCAATAGAGGAGATGGCCACGGTTTTTTCCAAAACCAACTATTATTTCGAGTAACAAAAATTGTACTATGCCCAGCAATCAGTAATTTCAGGAAGATAAGTGTTTGGATTATCTTTTCATCAAAACCATTTTCTCGTAATAGGAAAAATAATAAAAAGGATGAGATGACGCCTGAAATTCCTAATATAGAAGCAACCGTAAAGAGTTCTTTCATATTCCAACGTACGGGTTTGTCACTGGTTTTAGTATTGTCATAGGCGATAGTTAAAATGGGTAGATCATTGAGTAGGGCTAACAGGATGATCATTAGAGCAGTAATCGGGTAGAAGTCGAAAATAATAATACTTAACGACATGAATAAAATAATGCGAATGGTTTCTGCAATACGGAAGGTGGCATAACTTTTCATTCGCTCGAAGGTGTTGCGTGCTTGATGAATTGCATGATTAATGACCGATAATCCAGGCGTAGTCAGAATAATATCTGCAGCTGCCCGTGCTGCATCAGTCGCATTAGAAACAGCAAAACCACAGTCTGCCTTTTTTAAGGCTGGTGCATCATTAACGCCATCACCGGTCATACCAACAATATGATTTGCCTTCTGTAAGGTATCTATAATGGCATACTTATCTTCTGGTAATACTTCAGCAAAAATATCTACCGACTCGATCATTTCTACTAAGGCTGATTCATGAGTATGAATAAACTGCCTTTCCAACATGCTTGTGTCATAAATTTGTTCTAGATCATTTAAAACATCATTAGCAAAGCGCTGAGCTTCTTTGTGTGAGACTTCTGGATTCAAGCGGTGATATATTGCATGAGTCAATGCTCGAGCCATATCTGTCATTTCGTGGCTGGATTTTCCTGTAACTTGATTAGAGCGCACGGCACGTTGATTTAAACCAAGCATATGGCCAATTTCACGAGCAATTGCGATGTTATCACCGGTAATCATTTTGAGTTCAACTCCTAGTGAACTCATTTGCTCAATGACTTGTTTAGAATCTTCGCGTGGAGGGTCTATTAGTGGAATTAAACCGACCAAATCCAATGATTTTGTCTCAGATTGTATTGCAACCACTAAAGTACGATAACCTTTGCTGGCAAGCAGATCGACACTATTATTTATGACAATTGTTTCATTATCAGATAATTCAGCCATAGCCAATATTACTTGAGCAGCACCCTTAAAAACAGTAAGTTTTTCATCGCCATTAGATACGATCGCAGAGGTGTGTTTTCGAGTTGGGTCAAAGGGTGAAAAGTGATTTTGTTGCCATTGCTGCCAATTACAGTGTGGGAAGTTCTGCTCTAAATAATAGAAAATAGGCTGTTCAATAGGATCGTTATTCTCTTTACGAGATGCAAGGGTTGCATATAGAAATAGTTCTTCTTCTGTGTACCCATCTAAAGTAATAGGTGTAACAACCTGCATTTCGTTCATAGTTAATGTTCCTGTCTTATCAGAACAAAAAATATCCACACCAGCCAGCTCTTCAATAGCGGTGAGACGAGTGACTATCGCTTGTTGTCGTGCAAGATTAATCGCACCTACAGCCATTGTGACTGACAACACGGCAGGTAACGCTACGGGTATTGCAGCAATAGTAAGTACCATTGCAAACCTAGCTAACTCCATGAAGTCTTCATGTCGAAACAGACCAACCACCACAATCAACGCAACCATGATTAAGGTCAGGATAATCAAAAAGTTACCGATTTGCATTACCATTTGTTGAAAATGACTACGTTCTTCTAATGAAGCCTTAGCTACTAGGCTCACAACGGAGCTAAATCGAGTTTGGCTACCAGTATTAACCACTATCGCACGCATTTCTCCCTGTTTAATGATGGTGTTGGTATAAGCGACTTCATCTATGTGTTTTGTAACAGGTAATGATTCACCCGTCAGAGCCGATTCATCAATTGAAAGATAATCACCATCAAGTAATTGTATATCGGCCGGAATAATGTCACCGATACGAAGTAAAATGATATCTCCAGGTACTAGATCGCGTGATGGGATTCGGGTGTAATGTCCGCCTCTTAATACCCTGACGTCTAGAGTAATTTTTTGTTTCAATGCCTTTAACGCATTTAATGCTCGATGTTCCTGAAAGAAATCTAGAAATGCATTCACCAGCAACATAATGATGACAATTATGAAATCTTCCCATTTTTGTACTATTGCTGAGAGAATTGCAGCTATTTCAATCATCCAAGGAATCGGGCCCCAAAAACGGCGGAAAACTCGGTGCCAGAGTGCTTCTTCTTTTTCTTCAATTTCATTCAGACCATACTGTCCAAGCTTGATCCTTGCCTCATCATCAGTGAGTCCACTATCAGAATTTATCGACCAGTTAGCAAGCGTCTCTTGAACTTTTTGTCCAGTGTAATCATCTGTAGATCTGCCCAAATTATCAGTCATGATGCGCCAGTTATTTTCTTATTCTTAAATTAGGGAGAGTAAACTCACTTTAACACCTACAACGCTACCATGG
>CAZWUO010000299.1:0-3203 GCA_964636675.1 uncultured Ectothiorhodospiraceae bacterium | reverse complement strand
AAGGCGTCGTGCTCTCCGATAACCTGGAAGCCCTGTTTCGCAACGTGCCACCACCTTTGTCACTCGCGCTTGCTATGACCGAGAAGCATGAAAAGGCAGAACGTGCGGCAATTATGCGTGAGCAGAATTGTAGTGAGCTAGAGGCTGTTTATGTAATTGCGGAGCGCATTGCCGAAAGTCGCCGAAGTTAAGAAAGACATGGGGCCACTCAACCCCTCACCCAGCGAATGACGTGAGCCCGCGAATGAGCCACTCAAGCTGAGTGCTTGAACGTCAAATCACCAGCAAATAGTCGTCATTCAGAATTCAATATGGTTACCGGTCCCCGACGCAAAGCAGCCTTCAACGCCGCGCGAACCGGCAAATTAATGGTAGTGAACCAAGTAACTGACAGTCTCGTTCCTCGGTCCGTATGTCTATATATGCACATACGGACCAGAAAATGGTAACCTCATGACGCGGTTAGGAAAAGTGTAGGTGCATTTGGAGTTGCTTATATAGGATATCCGGGCCGTTTTTCTCATAAATAACTGTTGGAATAGCAACCAGAAGACCTATGAGCACCCAAGACGGATTACTGTTACCTAAGCAACTGTCAGGCCCAAGATCGTATTTTACGGATCTGGACCCTCATGATGCCGAGATGTCTATGGCGAGCGTCGAGAGAAATTTAAAGCTTCAATTGTTAACAAAAGAACGAGTTGTTATTGCCGCATCAAGTCTTTACCACAACATCGGATTTGATTTGTTTTCCGGATCTAAAGGTTTAACTAAAGCTCTTAATGAAGGAATAATATTACCAGCTATACGAGCTGAGTTTGAAAGCCCTAAGGGGTTTTTTCAAGAAAAATCCGACTATTCAGCCCCATCAGAAAAGTTCTTTATCGAAAATACTTCAAAATATGTGTCTTGGAGCTTATTCGACAATACAAGCTGGTTTAAAAAGGAGTTCTACAAGTCTCTTAGAAATCCAAGCTCAGCGCTTCGTGTAAACACTACGCTAACGGATTATGATGTAGATAAAATAATCGCAGATTGTGATTACCGCGTGTCAATTTCCCCGGAAGGAAAGCGTCACCTCGGTCGTGAGATAATTGATGCAGTAATGGCCAATTATGCATTCGATGTTGGAACGACTGTTCGTGGATACACGAATTTGATTTACAGGATATCGGGAGCAAAAGTCGTTAACTCAGAAGGTCATTTTCCTCAGTGCAATCTTACGAAGATAAAGAACTCAGAAGGCCAAGCGGCCCTGTCAGATAGTTCGATATTCTGGGATATTTATGTGGAAGCGGTACTGCAACATGTCACATCTGCCGCGCGGATTTCTTCGGATAGGATAGATCGTCTTGATTTCGAAGATATTCTAAGCATTCGATCCGATCTTTTCAAATCAAAGTTCTCTGTCGCTTATGATGAATTGATCGCTAAAGCTAAACATAGCGTTGTCGAGGAAGATCCAGAGCAGGTCATTCTAAGAGCTGAACAATTGTCTGAAGCAGCGGAGTCGTTGCGGAAACTATTCTCGGAACGCGTAACTTACGAAAACTCCTTAATCGATAGAAAACCACGAGAAACTGCGCTATGGCAGGTTGCAAATGTAATTGCGCTTTTTTCCAATCCGTTAATAGGAAGCATTGTTGGAACGTTGTCTGCTCTAAATTCACTGCCTGAAATTACCACGCCGATATCTAATGAGCTATCGAAGGATATTGAGTTGCGTGGCAGCGTGCTAAGAAATTTGATAAACGAAAAGATCGGGTGGTCGACCAGTCAACGAAAGGTGTTTATTGATGCATATCGCTCGTTATTAAGTTATGGAATATGAATCCCGACCGCTTGATGTTGATGAGGGTGTGTTTAAATATCGGACGTATGGCAATGGTGGCAAAGCAGGGGTGGTCTACTTTTTTCATGGATTTGGGGATCGCGTTGAGACGTTTTTATCGCAAATTAATTGCCTTGTTTTGCAAGGTTATGAGTGTTTTGGGTTTGATTTTCCAGGATGCGGAGAAAACATAAACATTGAAATGCATCCGGACAGAATGTTGGATGTGGCGGAAAAGATCATTCGCGTTAATAGTCATCGCGCCGCCTTGCTCGTTGGACATTCTTTAGGAGGTCTATTTGCTCTTCGATTGGTAGGGAAGCTGGAAAATATGAAGAATATGGAAGTTGTGGTTATTGAAAGCACCTTGATTGATTGCGATTTGAAATTTTTTAAATCAATAAATATCAAAGGGAATAATCCTGCTTCGGAGTTCGCTGCGCTTTTAGATAGTAATTCGGTTCCAAGCTGCTACCTAGAAAGCTATAAAAATAATCTCTGCTCTATGTCGCCTAGCTCATTTGTTTTGTATGTAAATGATGTATGTGACAATATCGTTAGTTATCGAAAACGAATTATTAATATGCAGCAAGTTATTCACTATTGTTTCGGCTCTAGGTCTCCCTGTCAGAGCGAAAGGCAGTCGCTTAATGATCTAAGAAATTTTGAAATTATGCGTTTTGAAGGGGTTGAGCACTGGGTTCACATTGATGCATATAATGAATTTAATGGCGCGATAACCGAAATAGCAAGAAAATTGTCTGTCAAGAAGTTCTAGCATGCGCATGTAGCCGACGCGCCAAATGCGCGCGCGGCTGGTGCTTGACCATGACGTCTCCTTTGCGTCGGCGACTGCCTAGCATTACCTGAATCTGAAAGTCTCCATTAAACATTAAATGGCCGTACACCGTTTGCTGGTGACTGCGACCTTATGGCCGTTTTCCGTGCTTCGCTCTTCATTCTGAGATTGCTAAAACCACGCCATACATTGAATGAGTTTCCTATTTCGTGGGCCTGCCAGGTGAGCCACGATAGCCCATCATATTATCAGTAGGCCATTGTAGGAATGATCGGGAACAAAAATTCAATTCGCATTACCTTTTTGATGTCGCTTGTTCTGGTGCTCTTCACCAGCAATGTTATACAAGCGGCTCAGCGTGCGGTGGTGCATCCACACCTCATTGAGGTATTCACCACGGCTGACTTTCCTGTTACCGGTGAGGTCACAAACAATCGGCAGCCAGATTACAGGGAAAGCGAACTTCATGTCTACGAACTGGACGGTATCCAACGAATCGAGGCCGATCTTTCCAAAGGTCTTACAACTAATCCCAAAAAATCTAAACGCATTGTTCTGCAACGCATCCAGCAG
>CAZWUO010000298.1:0-3207 GCA_964636675.1 uncultured Ectothiorhodospiraceae bacterium | reverse complement strand
TAAAACTCGACTGCGACTGCCCCGACTGGGCCGACATGTGCAAACACATCGCCGCTGTTCTTTACGGTGTGGGTGCCAGACTGGATCACCAGCCTGAACTGATTTTTCTGCTGCGCAATGTCGATCAGGAAGCCTTGATCACCGCAGATCTGGATGTCGCATCAGCAACCGCAGGAAAAGGACAACGACGACTGGCAACAGCGGATCTTTCCAACCTGTTTGATATCGAAATAGACGAACCCGTCAAACCGCGTCGTAAAAAACGAACGGTAAACAAAAAAACGGTTACAAAGAAAAAGGCTGCTGTGAAGAAAAAAACGATTACGAAGAAAAAGGCTACAGTGAAGAAAAAAACAGCCACTAGTAAGCAAACCAATAGGAAAACGGATAACCGGAAAAACGCATCAAACAACGCAAGCAAAAAACCGTTTACCCCAACAGCAGCAGCCGTCCGCCGCTTGCGCAAGCAATTTGAGATGAACAGTACGCAATTTGCGAAGTTACTCGGCGTCAGTCCGCAAACAGTGAATAACTGGGAAAATAGCAGCGGTAAACTACAGCTCCGCCCACATAATCAAGAGGCACTAATACATGCCGCCAAACTCACACCGGCACAAGCCTTGAAGAACATAAACAAACCACATTCGTAAATATCACGTCATTTGGGGTGAATGATTTTTTATGAGCCTCAACATTTTGTTGGGGTTAATCCAACCACATTTGTTAATATCCCACGTAGGTTGGGGTGAACGTTTTTTGTGAACCCCAACACACCAAACCCACGCACCACCACTAAACACCCGTTCAAACCACCATCCGTTACCAAACAATCATGCGATACCATTTATTCATGTTGGGGTTCGTGCCTCACCCCAACCTACGGGCTACAACAGCTTCCGGTAATCGCAGTCCAGGATCGCCGCCAGTTTCTTCGCATTGGCTTTGCCGATTACGCGCTTGTTATTTTCCATCTCGGAGAGATGGTGCTGGCGGATGCCGGTCTGCTCAGCCAGCTCGGCCTGGGTCAGTTCGGCACGTTGGCGGTACAGGCGCAAGTAATATCCTGGTGTGCGGTACGCATCGCCGTGGCGTTGTTTGGCCTCCGCATGAATCATCTTAGCCGATACCCGGTCTTCTTCCAGATATTGATCCAGCGTGGCGCGGATCATCTTTTTCAGGCGACCCCGATTCACTTTGCCACTGGGTTTCAAGACCACGTCACCCAGATCATGATGGATTTTTAATGCTTGGCTCATCGGTAAGCCTCCCGTCGGTGTCCGACATAAAATACTTCGATCTCTAAGCTCTGTTCACCGATGATCCGGTAACGCATCCGGTAGCGATAGTTCAACCGCAGGCGGTATGCGTCATCGTCCGTTTTCAGGGTGTTCCACCCTTGCGGGTTGATACCTTGTTCTTCCAGATCCGCCACCGCAAGATCGGCTAAATCCTGGATGGAACGGGGCAGCTTCGCCAGTTGCTTATGCGCTTTGCGGGTCAGGTAAACAGCCCAGGTCATGGCCGCAGTATATACCATTTATTGGTATATTTCACTCCTCTTGTTTATCGGGAGTTATAGGGGTTTCTTGAGCCGTCTTTGCCGCCATCCTCGCCGGATGGGTCGCCGTGTGGATCTCTTTCAACTGTCTAATCCAACCACATTGGCAAATCCCACGTAGGTTGGGGTAAACGTCTTTTGTGAACCCCAACATGCCAAACCCATGCATCACCACCAACCTACAACAAGCAGAAAACTCGCTTAACTTAATGGCATTGCTATCAATCCCTTTTTTTTAAAAATAACTGAATTGCTAATACTTCGTTTCGTTGTATTATCGACTTTATTATGAATAATTCAGAGCATATCCTATGCAGCACGTTAAACTGTTTTGAGATAGAAACAATGGCAATTTCACCAGATGAACGCACTTTTTTCCCCCACCTCGGCGCACGTATTGCCAAACTGCGTAAAGCACAAGGGATTACTCAAATACAGATGGCTGAGGCGCTATCCGTCTCCCAGCAAACAATCAATTCGTATGAAGTAGCACGGCGACGAATTCCAGCATCAACCTTGCCGACACTGGCAAAACTGCTCACCGTCTCCATTGATGAGTTACTGGGCGAGCAGCTAAAAAGGACGAATGGCAAACGGGGGACTGCCTCAAAACTACAACAGCAAATAGAGCGCGTGAGTCAATTGCCACGCTCCAAACAAAAGTTTGTGATTGATATGATTGATACTGTCATTCAACAGGCGACTCACTAAAAACAATCACGCTTATCAAATGAGCGCTTAAGGAGGATTTAACATGCAACCGCAAGTGAAACAAATGATAGAAAAACTTAAACACCTTTCGCCTGCTCGTTTAGCGGAAGTGGCAGACTTTATCGACTTTATACAACAACGCGATCAAGATAAACGCTTACGGCAAGATTATGCGCAAGCTTCCGAAGCAACTTTCAACAAGGTATGGGATAACGACGACGATGCCATCTACGACAAGCTATAACTTTGGCGATGTGGTTCTGGTAGCCTTCCCCTTCACCAATCTACAAGCTACCAAGAAACGACCTGCCGTTATCATCAGCAGCCATGCCTACCAACTAGCCCGACCCGATGTCATCCTGATGGCGATCACGATCACCAGCCAGATCAGAAACACTCTCACTATTGGCGAGTACGCTTTGCAAGACTGGCAACAGGCCGGCCTGCTCAAACCTTCAATACTCAAACCACTGATTGCTACGCTCGAACAAAACCAAATCATTAATACCATGGGACAATTGTCAAACACTGATGGTGAGAGTTTGAGTGGAGTGATTCAGACAATTTTGGGAAACAACTAAAAAGAAAAAACCTACTTAGGGCCTGTCAAAAAATAACATGATTATATTGCGCCGAATATCGTTTCGTATTCAAGGCGCGGAAAGGGGCGCATACTCGTTGTATACAAGCCTTTCCGCAACGCTGAAGACGAAAGGATAGACAAGTAAGATGATCAAGTTATTTTTTGACAGACCCTTATTAAAAGCCAGCCATAAAATACCGCAACTCTGTAATCTGATTAATTTCGATAAGGAAACCAACGAATCTGACCGCTTGATTCTAAAACGGAAATTTAAAACATATTTGCATGACAATCAGTGAGTGCCGATCCCAATCAATTATGTTGGGGTTCGTACCTCACCCCAACCTACGGGCTA
>CAZWUO010000297.1:0-3253 GCA_964636675.1 uncultured Ectothiorhodospiraceae bacterium | reverse complement strand
CAGAGGATGAGCGCACTACGCCATGAATAGCACGTTTTAAAGCGTGAAGAGCATCGTTGCGAATCGTTGCAATAGCGCCTCATCGCGTCTTGCTCTTCACGCTTAAAAACACACTCTGCATGTCGTTCAACTGCGGATTCTAGGTTGACCCGAAAGCAAACCACTACCGCAAAAGCTTATGATCAGCCGATCAAAATTTAATCACCACGCATACTACCTAACCAAGCCTGATAGGCCTTGCCAATCCCGTCACGGAGTTCGGTACTCGCCTCCCAGCCCAGACGGTTTATTCGAGTAATATCCATCTTTTTCAACAGGGTTCCATCCGGTTTGCTCGCATCATATACAAGCTCACCCTCAAAGCCGATAACATCTGCCACTAACTCCGCCAACTCCGCGATGGATAAATCTTCACCTTTGCCAATATTAATCAACGGCGCAACATCTTCCGCCATATAAATATCAAACGCCTCTGCTGAAAGATTCATCACAAACACACAGGCCTCACCGAGATCTTCGTTGAATAAAAACTCGCGTCGCGGTTTGCCAGAACCCCATATAATCGCCTGACTCTCCCCGGCTTGTTTCGCTTCATGCATTTTACGAATTAAAGCAGGCAATACATGAGATTTTTCCAAGTCATAATTATCACCTGGACCATACAAATTCGTCGGCATTGCGGCTAAATATTTTGTGCCGTATTGTCTATTATAAGACCAACACATTTCGATGCCCGCAATTTTCGCTATTGCATAAGGCCGGTTAGTCGGCTCTAACAAACCCGTCAACAAATATTCTTCTTTCATCGGCTGCGGACATTCTTTGGGATAAATACAAGACGAGCCAAGGAATAATAAACGCTTTACGCGAGCGCGATAGGACTCGTGGATAACATGGGTTTGAATCGCGAGATTCTCATGAATAAATTCAGCCGGATAATGATTGTTGGCTAAAATACCCCCGACCTTCGCAGCGGCGAGAAAAACATAATCCGGCTTTTCTTGCTCAAAAAAGCGCTCAACGCTTATCTTATCGGTTAAATCAAGCGTTTTATGCGTGCGCGTCACAATATGCTCAAAACCATCATTTTTTAAGGCCCGAACAATCGCCGACCCTACCAGCCCCCGATGCCCCGCCACGTAAATTTTATCTGACTTATTCATACCCAACCTTATCGTTAAAAAGCACTTCTAATAGGCATTTTTATGTTTGAAACCCCGCACAAGGGTTAATAACACAATTTTTATATCAAATACCAGTGACCAGTTCCTAATATAGTCCAAGTCAAATTCAATTCTTTTTTCCATCTTTTCGAGAGTATCCGTCTCACCACGCCAACCATTTATTTGCGCCCATCCGGTAATGCCGGGCTTTACTTTATGGCGTAGCATATAACCTTGAACCACTTTTCGATGAGATTCATTCAAACCTATCGCATGCGGTCGTGGCCCCACAATAGACATCGTGCCATACAATACGTTAAAAAACTGCGGCAACTCATCCAGCGATGTTCGCCTTAAAATTTGTCCCAATCGAGTCACTCGCGTATCGTTACGCGATGCCTGCACGACTTCTTGGTCATTTTCCGCAACATCCATGGTTCTGAATTTCCAAACCCAAATTTTTTCACCCGAAAAACCATAACGCAATTGCCGATAAAGCACCGGGCCCGGCGAAGAAAGCTTAATGCAAATCACGATAAGCAACATTGGTATCGCCACCACAAATAAAATAATACTCGCAAGCACAATATCTTCTAAGCGCTTCAGCCAGCCATCAACCCCATAAAATGGATTTTCCGTAATACTAATCGCCGGTATTCCGCCCACACTAATCATACGCGCATGCAATAGATCAAAGGCAAACACATCCGGCACTAAATAAACAGAAACCGTGGTATCCCCCAACCCACGAATGAGATGCTTCATGCGATCTTCACCCTTCATCGACAAGGTAATAAATACAAAGTCGACCTTCCCCTCGCGCGCGGCATCCACCAAGGCATCCATGCCACCGACAATCGTCGAGGGATTACCGCTTAATTGCTTACCCTCATCGCGCACATGCTCTCTATCTTCATAAAAACCTCCGAAGACCAAACCCATCCAAGCGGCATCTTGGATTTGCTCACTCAACCGTATGCCCAGGTCGTTAAGGCCATAAATAGCGACACATTCCTTGCGCTTAGTCTTTTTATGAAAGACCCGCAAAAAAGCGCGAAAAACAAACCGCCACGTTCCTAGAACAACGGGGGTTGCAATAAACCATAAAAGTATCGCCGAGCGTGGAAAATGTGCAGAAGTTTTTGTGATATAGGCCAGCAATAACAAGCCCAGAATTGCCCACACCCATGCCAGCGCAACATAGGGCAACTCGCGCCGCAGCGTTAAACCTAACCATGATGAATAAATCTGGAAATGCTCCGCCGCCAATAAAAAAATAATAATCGAGAAACCGGCAGAAACCGCATATAAAGTCCCCCAAGGACCATCCGGCCACGGATATTGCGTCAAATAGGAAACCACAAACAAAGAAAATACAATAGCAAGTGCATCAAACACCCTATAAAGCATCCCCCTAGGAGAACGATGGGCGTGGATAATGCGTTGACCGCCTAACATAAAAAATCAATCAACAACACAGGGATTAATACCGTAGACATCTCAATAACTACACCTTCTACTACATATGCAATCGCAAAAAAAGAGCATATTAGCACTTCATCGAAGTATCGTGTACCCTTCCCACTCCCTCCCAACGCTGATTGCGCCCCAGAAAACCGTTAAATTCCACATAACGTCTTTTGTGAACCCCAGCACACCCAACACCCACTCAAATATTTTCATCTTCATACCATTAAACAACTTCAATCAATTGATTGACAAATGAGGACTGTCAGCACATCTTAAAACCTATGCCAACAACAAGAGACACTACATGCCGCTATCTGAACGTCACATACGCTTATTTTCCCACGGACGAAATCAAGCGCCTCGCATCTGTAGGAAGTAAAAATTGAGTGTGAATTATTTCGATATAGGCCTGTTGCCCTCCGGACATCTGCACGGTTTCTCATCAGCAACAACGGACGTAACAGACAATAGAGAACAAGTTACCGCCATCGAGCGGGCATTTTCACGCGGTGCAGGCGAAGGGCTGTTTTCACTCGCGGCCATAAAAAACAATGCAGGTCTCTCTCCGTCGTTACAATACTGGCGCAGTTTTGCCAGCCAGTATCTGAGTGAACGCTGTC
>CAZWUO010000296.1:0-3256 GCA_964636675.1 uncultured Ectothiorhodospiraceae bacterium | reverse complement strand
TTTTGCGGCAACTAACAGCTTGGATTTACATGGAACTTTTCTGAAAAATGGCCGAATCCTATAAACTCCTGTTTAAGATGCGACCCCAAGGATTCCATTTGATGTTTTTCTTTGTCAATTTTTTGTTGTCTTCATTATTTAACGGACCTATCTGGTAAGCTGGCGGAATGGGTAGCTCCATTTTCCGTAATATAATTAAAGCCAGTTTAAGGTCGTCCACTGAATACAGAGTGATTTGCCATGATGGGTATTCAAATGTAAGGGCGCTTCGACTAAGTTCTTGATTGAAAAAATGCGAATTGACATTCAGTATATTAAGGAGAGATGTACGATATTCGTCTGTACTTTCTGTTAGTGTTGTTTTGATATAATTTATGTCCATAATTTCCCCCAATAGTTGGTTAAACTGATGTTGGATTGGTGTTTTCGTCTAGTTGTTGAATGTCCCAGAGCAGCTCTGAGGTAGCATCAGTGATCACAGCGAGGAAGTCGTATTCGTGCTCTCTAAAATTATCGAAAGCATTCGGGAGTGGTGAATCTATTCCGATGAATCCTAGTGGACTTTTTACTATAGGGTCCTGGCCTTTTGCTTTTGGTGGAGTAGATGGTGGTTGTGTCGAAATTTCTCCAGTATTGATCACTAATGCTATAAGAGAGCGATACCCTTGTCTTTCTGCTCTTTGCTTGATTAGAGTTACAAGTGGAGTATCACCAAAAATTTCAATTAATTCCTTGTCGTCGTTCGTGTCATTTATTTGTATAAATGAAGATCTTTTTGTTTGTGTGAGAAATAGAAAAAGATTTGAATCATCTATTGCCTCAGTATCGCGACTTCTGTTTTCGGCAAGATTACCATCGCGAACAGAACACATTTGCTGTCCAAACTTATATTTAATACAAAGCGTAAGCTCGTCACCATATTTTGGATTTAAATATTTTGAAAGGCTAAGGGCACATATTGGCTTGAGATAAGTTTCATGAATCATATCCCTGCCAAGAGTAGTCTCAGGGGATGTTTTATGGATGTAATTTTTATAAGTGCGGTAGTTCCTTATATGTTCGGTGATTTCGTGGAGGCATAGAAAGGCCTTTTTCACATATTTATTTTCTTGTTTTCCTAACGTTATTCGGTGCTGGAGTGTGCCAAGGGTATGTGCTTGAATCACGGCGTAACAACCAAAAAGAAACAACAGCGTTACTGTTACAATTTGCGTTGTAGATATTAAACCACATAACCCTATAGCAGCAGCAATGAAGCTAGTTGCGGTGACGATCATAATGCCTGTTCCCTTGAGAATATCAGGAATTGCATCAGACCATCCGCTAGGCTTACTTTTCATTATGCTATATTTTTGGATACGTGCCATTTGGAGCCTAATGATGATTGCAAACCGAACAGCTATTTGTAGTCTGTTTGCCGCAAGCGTACAATATGCTGTGTACCCATCGCTGGATATTAAAAATATATAAACTTAGTTTCTTTTGTCAATAGTTGAAAAAAGATCTATAAGATTCAGGCTGTTACCATCCAGTTTTTTGCCATGCAGAGATTAAATTGTAATTGGCATAATCGCGGTGCTGACTTCGTCCAGTACCTTGCCCAAATGGGAACTGGATTTGGGAAAAAATAAATTAAACAACAAATTTGCGCAAAGCCAATAAACCAGGCCCCTTTGGGTCAAGTTGAGCGCCTTGATAGGTGGAGCGCGCAGCGCGGAACCTTCAATGACGTTCGAGTTTACTCGACAGCCGGCGATAGGATGGACCTCTGTAAAGCGAACTTGCGAGCGGAGCGGTCCATCCTATCGGAAAAACTCAGCGGCGGGCAGAAAAGCTTGTCCCGCAGGGCCGCCACGCTTCTTCCCGTCCGCTGAAGTGGCTTGATATGCTGCATTATCGCATTTTTTCTGGCCTGATAAATTCACCCTTCTCATCAAAAACTTTATACAACATCAAACCATAGCTGTTTACAATTCGACAGCAGCTACCACAAACTGGTGTCTCCGGTAAACGTGAGCGCGGATTAATGGATTGCAACCCTGGTGAGGATTGCGCCCGTGGTAGTTGTCCCGTGGAGTGTCTGGTTGTGAATTATATATCTTTTTCTATTTGAGTAGTTGAAACATTTAGTTTGAGACCATTATTTATACGATCACCGGCAGTTGGGGCCAATATTTCAAACTGCCAATTTTTATCTTGATGTTCAATAGTTGCTGTTGCTAATTCAGCGATTGATTTATCAGAATTTACTTCTTTATATCTTGTAAGAGTAATAGGATGGTCTTCAACTTCATAAAACAAATCTACTTCAAGTTTAATGTTACCTATCTGTATTAACTCATTTTTTGAATTTCTCAAAAATATTGCAGGTCCTATTTTTCCTCCTGCATCAAACAGTACCCTAACACGTGAACCATCTTCTGGAACTTGTTTATAAGCCTCGTCACCATTTGACACAATAAAGCTATGTATTAAATCAAAAAAAGAGCAAAATTTATTACCCTCTTTGTCCAATATAATTTTCGAAGATTTATCATTAATATATGCAGATTTACTTTTTTCTGACAAGGTGACGCCTATAGTAGGCTCATCTTTCTGGCATAATGTTACAACAGCATTGTCATATTTTTTGAATAGTGCTGTGATACATTTGCATTTTATCCAATTACTCCAGTCCCATTCCAGTGCTTGTTCGTAAGAAAGAAGCCTTATTCCCAGTTCGTTAGCTTTTTTTATAGCAGTTTGAGCATAACCTGATTTTGAGACAATAAATGCTGCATCAGCTTTAACAGATATTCTTTTCGATGCAATTTCTTCTATATACCTAACTCCGACTGGTCTGCTTCTGTCTCTTACTTCAACGATTCCCAGAAATTCAGTAGGCCCGTCGGACAATCTTATTGTGACATCAACCTGACGCTTTTGGCCAGTATGAATATCTATCAACTTTTCATCTGATCTTATTTCTGCTTGGGCATGTACCAATTTTTGGATACGCGCTATTAACCTCTCAAACCTAGCCCCTTTTTTGACATTCATTTTGTTCTTTGGACCAGAAGTCATAATTTTTGATTATCTGATATTTTATGAAGCACAACGCCAGCTGTTGAGCCGCGAGACTCGCAGGTGGCGGAGCAAGCTTGCTTGCGTAGACACTGAGAATCGCAGTCGGCTCGAACGCCATTGATAGGTGGAGCGCGTAGCGCGGAACCTTCAATGACGTTCGAGTTTACTCGACAGCCGGCGATAGGATGGA
>CAZWUO010000295.1:0-3368 GCA_964636675.1 uncultured Ectothiorhodospiraceae bacterium | reverse complement strand
GTGAAGAGCAAGACGCGATGAGGCGGAATAGCCCGCTATTGCAACGATTCGCAACAACGCTATTCACGCTTAAAGGCGTGCTATTCATGGCGTAGTGCGCTCATCCCCTGAGTGAATTCGACAAACAAGCTCATGCGTTTTTTAATCCGCCGCTTAACGATGCCTCATTAGTGATCAATTGCGGAATCTAGGTTTAAACCGAGGGTATTCTAAATAGCTTTAGATAGAGTGTCAGCTGCGCAAGTAAAGGAAGAAAGCCTAAAACCCCATAAATTTTGATAAAATCAATGCCCCTGTTCACCCGCAACAATACTAGGGTCAATTTCATACATGGCGGGTAACGAGTGGGCAATTCCCTTGTGACAGTCAATACATGTCATGCCTCGATCAAAACCTTTGTCATGCTGCTTGACGGAACGCCGTTCCTGCTCCATGTAATCCATGGATTTATAGTCATGACAATTACGACACTCACGCGAATCGGTTTTTTTCATGGATGCCCAAACATTCTGCGCCAGCTGTAATCGCTTAGCTTCGAATTTCTCTGGCGTATTTATGGTACCTAATATCTTGTGGAATAACTCGTTGGACGCTTGTATTTTGCGGACTATTTTATAAGTCCATTCTTTGGGCACATGACAATCTGGACACGTCGCTCGCACACCGGTTCGGTTATTGTAATGAATCGTGTATTTGTATTCTTCATAAACATAATCACGCATTTCATGACATGACAAACAAAAACTTTCAGTATTCGTCACCTCCAATGCAGTGTTAAAACCACCCCAAAAAATAATGCCCGCTACAAAACCTATCACAATCACTGTCCTATACGCATAACGAATTCTCGGCTCAGTCAGGTTACGCCAATGATAAAGAAAAAAACCTTCTTCTTTTCGCTTGTTGCGATTCTTAAGCAAGGCTTTATCAGATTCTGACATTAGGCATTCCTCGCGTGGAGGTATTCTATACAAACCAATGAGCGATTAATATTTTGCGGCTTAGGGTTTTGGTACATAGCTGTTCTCAACCAATGGCTTAACTTGCCGCTGCGGTATATGGCACTGCAAACAAAAATAACGTCGCGCTGCAATCTGGGTGGTTTTTTTTCCATCGCGCCCGTAAAAATGTGTAGCACTCACCTCGGTGGCGTCACTGACTTTATAATTTGCAGGACTATGACAAGTCAGGCACTTATTATACTTTTTATTAATCGTGTAACCTGTAACACGGTGAGGAACCAACGGCGGTTGAGAAAAATAGGCTCTCGGCACAGGATCGACCTCATGCTGCCACTTAATCACTTCAGCGGTCGTAGAATCACTGATAACTGCCTGGTATCCTCGCAAGGAATGCAAAACATCGGATGCCGATACAGGTAGCAAACCTAAAGGTAGAAAGAAAATACCCAAAAAGAAATAGCCAAGCCATTTCATCGTCTGTGCATTCATCAGACACGCTCCTGATGATCAGCTTGTATATAAACTTGCTTAACAACTTTTACTGCACACTTTTTAAAGTCTGTTTGCTTCGACAAAGGGTCTGTAGCATCCAGGGTTAATTTATTGACCAATCTATGCTCATCAAACCAAGGAATAAATATCAAGCCTACCGGTGGTTTATTGCGCCCCCGTGTTTCAACAATCGCGGTCATTTCTCCACGCCGACTGATAATGCGCGCTTCCAGTCCTCGGCGTAAACCGCGTTTTTCCGCATCCGCGGGATGCATATAAACAAAAGCTTGGGGCATTGCTTTGTGCAGCTCCGGTATGCGTCGTGTCAAGGAGCCTGAATGCCAGTGCTCTAATACCCGCCCTGTGCTTAGCCATAAATCATATTCTTTATCCGGTGCTTCTGCTGCGGCTTCATACGGTGCAAAAATAATTTTCGCCTTGCCATCTGCATTACCATAAAATTCCACGCCCTTGCCCTTAGCCACGTGTGGATCATATCCCTCGCGGTATCGCCATAGTGTTTCTTTGCCATTAATAACAGGCCATCGCTTACCACGAACTTTATGGTATTCATCAAAACTATCCAACTCGTGACCTGGCTTTGGGCCTTCTAAAGTAAATCGTCGATATTCTTGGTACAAACCTTTTTGTAGGTAAAACCCAAAGCTCTGCATTTCATCGTTAGGATAAACTCGGCCTTCTTTATCCGTGATATCTTGTTTGGGAAATTGATTAACTTGGCCGTTTGCAAACAATACATCGTATAAGGTTTTTTTAGCACCTTCAGGCACTTCAGCCACTAATTCTTTTGGCCAAACCTCACTAAGCTTAAACCGCTTCGCAAACTCAACAATTTGCCATAAATCTGAACGTGCATCTCCGGGGGCTTTAATTTGCTGGCGCCAGAATTGCGTTCGTCGTTCGGCATTTCCGTAAGCGCCCTCTTTCTCAACCCACATGGCTGTGGGTAAAATCAAGTCCGCTGAAACCGCAGTAACCGTAGGATAAGGATCAGATACAACAATAAAATTATTCGGATGATGAAACCCCGACACGCCTTCTTCGTTGATATTTGCAGCCGCCTGTAAATTATTATTACACATTAACCAGTATGCGTTTAAATCACCTTCACGCAATTTGCGTTGTTGTGCTACGGCGTGTAAACCAGGCTTGTGTGGAATCGTGCCGGCGGGC
This sequence comes from uncultured Ectothiorhodospiraceae bacterium, assembly GCA_964636675.1. GTDB lineage: Bacteria > Pseudomonadota > Gammaproteobacteria > S012-40 > S012-40 > JALUUH01. Next base: position 720 of record CAZWUO010000295.1, on the reverse strand, counting down.
AACTTCCATATTTTTTCCGCTAAATCACGGTGTTGTTTTATATTAACCACTAAGTCAGCGGGCAATCGATGGGAAAAGGTTCCGACCTCTCTCGCGGTACCACAAGCCGAGGGTTGGCCGGTGAGTGAAAACGGACTATTCCCCGGCTCAGATATTTTACCCATTAATAAATGCAGATTATAGATTAAGCCATTGACCCACACACCGCGTGTATGTTGATTAAAACCCATGGTCCAAAAAGAAGTGACTTTGCGCTTTGGGTCCGCATAAATCTTAGCAAGCCTTAACAACTTTGATTCTGCCACTCCACTCATCTCAGAGGCGTGGGCTAAGGTATAGGGTTCTAATAGTTTTGCATATTCTGCAAAACTAATATCAGTGAGCTTTCCTACATCCGCATTTTCTGCCTGCTGTTGCAATGGATGCTCGGGTCTCAGACCGTAGCCAATATCGGTAGCGGTGCGCGTGAAACGCACGTGCTTGGAAATAAAATCTTGGTTGTATGCTTTGTTTTGTATAATGTAGTTTGCAATAAAATTTAACAGAACCAAATCAGTTTGTGGCGTAAATATCATGCCATTATCGGCAAGCTCAAAACTACGATTTTCAAACGTTGATAACACATGTACTTCACACGTATGTTTGTTTAACCGAGTTTCTGTCAAGCGCATCCACAATACGGGATGCATCTCAGCCATATTGGAACCCCATAAGACGAAT
>CAZWUO010000294.1:0-3395 GCA_964636675.1 uncultured Ectothiorhodospiraceae bacterium | reverse complement strand
CTAAATATATTTGTAAATACTGCGTCACCAGGATTAGATATATTTAGTTTTGTTGCTTCTTCTTTAATATAGCGATCAATGTGTTTTGTAAGGTCACCATCCCATTCTGTTGCAAACACTAACTCACTTGGGTTAACTAAGGCTGAAACAAGTGAAGCTGTATCATCAAAGTGATGAAGAAATTCCATCAATTCTTCTACTTCTTCAAATTGGCGATCAAATAAATTACCTGCGTGAATCAAAGTGTCTTGCTCTGCACTTCCATAAACGAAATCACGATAAGTTGATTCAAATTGGTGGCGGTCAGGCAGTATTGCAACTATTGCTTTTTCTGTTTCAGCAAGCGCAAGATCTTTATATAATAATACTTGCAACCCTAGTCTTAGTATTTCATAGCTACGCTCTTCCTCATCCATAAATTGAAGTAGAGGTGAAATTTTAACAAATGGGTCAGGAAGTATTGTGGTATCGAAGTATATGCCAGTTGAGCTTGTTACATTAGAGCTGCCATCGGGAAATAACTCACCAGCAAAAACAGCTTTTGAATCAATAGAGTCTTCAAGGTGTATCCAAGTTGGTTCAGAAATATTTTCCCAGAATTCTAATACGCTCGGAACAAAATCATCGACCATTTGAACGGCTTCTTTAACCCTTGATGGATCTGATGTATACCAACCAGCAAATTGATATGGATTGGAACCAGCCTCCTTCATCATTTCATATGGCTGACCAAAAGCATGTTCGACATTATGAAAGTATGCTTGTTGTATTTCTTGTAGCGAGACAGCTTCTTTCCATTCTTTTCTGTCTTCAAAGTACGCTGTCATGTTCAAGTTCATGCGAACCCTTGAATCAATGGTGTCTGGATTAACTAATCCATCATCTGAAAATTCTACTTTGCTCCAGCTAGTTTCAAAGTCACTTACAAGGTGTGGTGCAACTTTAAATTTACCTTCTTTAATTCGCTCTTGGAGCAACCCCACACGACGATGTAATTCTTCACGTTCCATATTTATATTCGTTCGCTAGTTTTTAATCGTATAACGACCTGGCTTAGCGGCAGACGAAAGTGGCGCGTATTTTTGCTTTGCTTTTGACTGTCAGCTGCAGCGTATTGTTAGAGCATTTTTACTTCTTCTACTGTTAAATAAAATACTTTAGCCAGAAATTTCTATTCTACTTCTGTTGATTTTTTAATCAATCAGGTGAGTTGATGATTAAAATCAAGACCAGAGAATTTAAACAATTGTGAGTCGAACCTTAAAAGCTAATTCCATAGCCAAAAATCCCATAGAATCCATAAGGCCAGTACCCAAATTGAATTAAAATATAACGCACAGATAAAAACAACCCTGCTACTAAAGTGCCAGATAATAATTTATTCTTTGAATTAAGCACCAGTAAAATCAGTATTGTAAACAGCGAGACAGCGATGTAAGTACGAATGACACTTTCCCAAGTGATACTGTAATCGTTAATTCCAATAGCAAATACTAAAAAGGCTGAAGCCCCTGCAAAAACCACACTTCTATTAGCGATTTTAGTAATTTTTTCTAGCTCGACAATATCAGAGCCGTTAACACCTGCATTCTGAAATGGCATAGTTATTAATGCTACCAACGCCATTGTTAGCGCAATAATTAGACATCCTGCTATATACAGCCCAAATACCCAAAAAAGTAAACTGATCATTTATTTAATACCTATTGTTAATATATTTTAAAGTGACTATTCACTCGTCTAGAATAACTTCATAATTATAATAATGTTTCTCGACGAGATACGACTATTTTGAATATATAAATGCGGAGCGATAACTATTTATTGCTATAGTTACTTGTTAGGCACTATCCGGTTATCCATCATTCGGCATCTGAAGAACTTTGATTGTTTAATTCATCGAACTTGGCAGCCATTGTTGGGTTGTGTCGAGTAAGCTTTTTGATCGTTACGTCCTGAGCTTTGTTGTTTGCAAGACGAAGGTTCCGATCCGTTCCGAGGAGAGCATCCTTCGTCTTTTGAAGATGATCGATTGACTTGTCAATCTCATCGATTGCCGTTTCGAATTTTCTGGAGGCAAGATCATAGTTTTTCGCGAATGCAGTCTTGAATTTATCGAGATCGTTTTCGAAGCTTGTTACGTCGACGTTCTGCGCTTTAACGAGCGCAAGCTCTGTCTTGTATTCAAGCGACTTCATCGCCGCGTTACGCAGTAGCGTAATAATGGGCAGAAAAAACTGCGGTCGAACGACGTACATCTTCGGGTGGCGGTGGAATACATCGACGATCCCAGAATTGTATAGTTCACTGTCGGATTCAAGCAGGGATACCAGCACTGCATACTCACAGTTCTTCTCTGTCCGATCCTTATCGAGCTCTTTTAGAAAATCCTCGTTCTTTTTCTTAGTAGCGGTGGTATCGTTTTCGTTCTTCATTTCAAACATGATAGAAACGATCTCAGTATCATACTCGTCCGAGTCGCGAAAAATGTAATCGCCCTTGCTACCGGTACTTGCGTCGTTGTCCTTCTCGAAATAAGCCCTAGGGAACGCTGTCGATCGAATGCGGTTGAACTCAGTCTCGCAGTGCTGTTCGAGAGTTTCGCCAATCATCTTCGTTGATAGTCGGGCCTTCATATCCCGGATGCGCTCAATCTCGTTGTCGCGATCCTTTATCTGTGTCTCGTACTTATCCTTGAGCGACTTCTCCGAGAGTTGCTTTTCAAGTTTTGATTGTTTGAGACCGCTTTTCAGTTCGTCGCGCTCCTTCTCGAGCACACTTACTGCCTCAGTGACTGCGAGCTTCCGTGCTACTTCGTTGGAGTCGAGCTTCGCTTTTAGCTCTTGAATCTCTGCGTCCTTCTTTGCGGCGGTCTCATTTACATCGTTAGTGAGTTTTGCCTCCGCGAGATTTGATGCAGCTTGGCTATCTTGCTTCGCCTTTTCCAGTTCGTTCGTGAGCTCGTCGCGTTGTTTTTCAACGACACTTAGGGCTTCGGTGACGGCAAGCTTTTGCGCCACCTCACCTGCATCCAATTTCGCCTTAAGGTCTTGAATCTCAGTATCCTTGGCTGAGGTGGTTTTTTGCATTTCATTGCTAACTTCGCTCTTCGCGAGTTCAACCGCATTTCTTTTTTCTTTCTCGGCCAGTTCAAGTCGTTCATGCAACTGCTGTTCAAACTCGTTGTCACGAACCTGCTTTAGAATGTCTGCATACCCAGTTTCGTCGATTTTGAATGCTTTGTTGCAGTGTGGACAGATGATTTCGTGCATGTCTTTATTCCCCTTTTTGACGAAAACTCGCATGTGCGTACCGTGCTCTGTATATGAATTCGGGATGCCTAACGCTCTCATCAGGGGCTTTCAGAAGGGGCGCGATTTTTGCGAATGCAAAAA
>CAZWUO010000293.1:0-3410 GCA_964636675.1 uncultured Ectothiorhodospiraceae bacterium | reverse complement strand
ATAAGATTGTGGTTCGCTGCGCTCTCACAATCTATCCTTGTTCGATATGCTTGATGAACAAGGAATCGCAAGGCATCTGTTGTATCAACTAAGAGATTTTCTTCATCCCAAAGAACACGGTACATCGCCTCTTCACCATGTATCTTTTGAACTGCCTTGAGATAACTAATAAGAACTTGACCAGTGACGTGCTCAAGTTCATAGATGATTTTTGATTGCTCTGCAATAATGATTATTGGAGCAAATTCATCAACACATTGGAGTGATGCTTTTTGAAGATGGTGATTCTGGATGATGCGATGGACAGGTTGAGCATTATATAGACTGTTATCGAGGAATTCTATCGAGATCGTTTGTGCGATTGCATCGTACGCATCTACTTCATAGTACAGCTTTAAAAGATGGCCGTATGCCTTTGTCGATTCAAGAAAAGAGTGCGTTTCAAGCCAGGCAATAAGGGGACGATAAATGAGGTGGTTAATCGATGCTCCCTGCGTATTGATGGTATCAATAACAAAACGCTTAAAACTTTCATGATAGATAGAATACCCTATGGCTGGCGTATACCTAAGAATTGGTTTGAGGGGAGTAAGATGTGTGGAAACCAAGCTTCCCAAATGGGTGATCTCCTGGAGTTCTGTTTCGGTCGCCGAAAAATCTGCTCCACACAAAGCATATGGGACTCTTGTATCGCCTTGAATTTGATCATACAAATATTGATAGTAGCCAATAAGATTAAAGTCATATGGAGGGAGCGTAGCAATCCATTCAAAAGAAGTATATGTCTTCTTGGTTACTGCATGATCGATAAGGTATTTACAATACAGAGCATTCCCGTTACTTTTTTCATGAATCACCTGAGCAAGTGAAACCTCATCCACTTCGGTGTTTGGGAGTGCTTGTTTTTCTAGGAGATCTTCGACGAAACTTTCTGGTAGTTTAGCAAGAGTGCACTGATAAAAAGGTGTCAGTACTGTGAGTCGCTCAATCGGTTGCGAGACGACGAGGAGCGAAATATTGGGATTAGAATAGTCGAGTTTGGCAAGTGCTTGGAGGATTTTTGTTTCGTCTTCTGTTAGTCCCCCTCTGTTTTTTTGATATACTCGCCAAATGTGGTCTATCCCATCGACGATCAGTAGCGTTTTGTTTTTGATCTTTGCAAGAAGGATATTGAACTGTTCGAGATTAGATGCATACCTCTTAGTCATGTGGTGACCTAAGTCTTCATCATTCTGTAGAATTTGAGTAATTAGACTCCCATACATGACGTTAACTGTGATCCTTTTAAGAGCTAAAGGATCTTCGAGTGCTACGTAACAGTAATGTTTTACCACCTGAGTTGTCTCTTGAAGGTGACTCTGTAGATTTTCAATAAACCACGATTTCCCAGCACCCGGCTCCGCAGTCAAAATAATTGCATGATGTTGCTCCAAGGCAGAAACCACCTGATCCACTCGATCTGGAGTAGCTATCAAAACATTTTCATCAATAGCGAATTTTTGTTCAATTCCTCCATAAGTCTGTATGATGTTGATGTCTTGAGCGATCTCATCACAGCTAATGGGAGTGCTATTATTTGTAGATCTTCTTCTCTTTGCGATAGTGCAAAGGCTCTCTGCAACTTGACGAACTGTCAAATGATCGTTTGGATAAATACCAATACCGATCTTCTCAATCGTACGAGCTAACAGTTTTTCGAGTCCCTGAGTATAGTCTTGGAGAAGTGTTGATTTCGGACAGTTGACCTCTAGAACCAAGCAATCCAAAAATATCTTGAATTCCGCCCTGTCAATTGACACGGACCTATCTCTTAATGCTCTCCAAGAAGATAAAACCTCGCCATGCTCTGGCCATAATGCTTCACAATTAAACTGGTAACACGCTGTTCCAGGTAAAAAACTTTTACTATCGGGAAGTTGGATAAGTACTGTTTGAATTGAATCATCAGGTGTTGGTTTATTCCAAGCTAAACATACCCTCCATGAACACACTGAACTGTGAAGAGCTTGCCAGGTTTCAAAGAGATCAAATAACGCTAAATCATAGTGCGCGGAGGAAGAAAAATCTTGTTTTGTGAGCACATGCTGATGCTCATCATTACTATACTTGACCTGAATAAAGGTGGTTTCTTCTTCATGGTAAATTACCAGATCATCAAACTTATCAGGAACCCCTATGGGTGTTTTTTTATAGTCAAAATGAAACCTCGTGGTTCCTTTTCCATGAGCGAGTTCTTGAGCTACAAAATAAGCTCCTAGGATGTCTTGGTAGATATATCCTTGGTGGGCAGAGTTAAGCATAAAAAATTAGTTTTTTGGTTAAAATGATAACAAAGTACTATGTGACACCCGATTGATAGCACAATAGCAATAGGTTCTGCTATAACAATTATCATATTAGGTAAAATTACATTGTTGCGAACATTAAAGCTTATATTGATGATATCTACATTTTTATTCAAAGCACGAGGTTGGTCTAGTTGATGAATATCTAATAGTTATTTTCCTTTGTTCTGTATTGAAAAGACATTTATGCTGATTGTGGATGATGACAATCTCGTTTTTCCAATACTGATGGAATTGTCTTTTTTTCTTCGTTTAGGGCTTATAGAGAAATTTTCATCTCATAGCGTATTAGTGTCAATTTTAAGAGACACCTTTTGTTTTGAATGGTATTTATATTGGTTTTTCATTGGTTCTATGTATTGTGTTTTAGCGCTAATACAGTAAGGGTTCATATCTGGGTTAAGATCGATAATAACTGGCGTATCCAATTTGCGATATCGAGGAGTCAGGAAATTTGAATGTCGCTCTCAAGATACCCCGTAATCTGTTCTGAATTGTGTTTTGAGCAATGCCACTCAGCACTTTATCCAACACAATTATTTCCAATCATCCATCAATAAACAAAACCCTCCAAAACCCAATAACGGTTTTCGCTAGGCATTAACACCGTCACTCTGGCAAGCTACGCGCATTGAATTGGATGCGGAGCGGACAAACAGTGAGAACACAGATAGTCATCATCACCTGTCTCTGGCTGTTATCTCAACCAGCCATGGCAGATCGCGACGCAGAGCGTCAAGCATTAGCACAACTGATCCACGAGCTGGAAGCCTTATCACTCTTAATCGACCACGCCCAACACAATACCAATCATGACGCACGGATTCGTTTTCATTACGATTGGTTGCGTGCAGACATCGAACACATCCGCTCAGGTATTCAGAACCACCTCGTCCAACCACGTCAACAACCCCGCATCATTCCACCGTTAAAAGGCGATTACCGAAAGTAAAGGTGAGTGAATGGCAATGAGTTCTCAACAACAAACCATCTTTACCACTACCAGCACGGTCAGCCCAGCTAATCTGACCTTGGTGATTGCCAGCGTATTGATGACAGCAGCCC
>CAZWUO010000292.1:0-3432 GCA_964636675.1 uncultured Ectothiorhodospiraceae bacterium | reverse complement strand
AGACGCTGTTTTTGAGGTTCGGAATCAACGCCGCCATACATCGCCATAGAGCTAATGTTTAGATATTTACTGTATTGGGCAATATTGGCCTCAACCTGCACCGCCAGCTCACGAGTAGGGGTAAGGATGAGAGCACGTATACGTTTACCACGTAGCTTGCGTTCAGTATTAAACTTCTCCAATACTGGCAACACAAAACTAGCCGTTTTACCGGTGCCTGTCTGTGCTGCAGCGACTAGATCTCTACCAGATAAAATGACAGGTATAGCTTGTTTCTGAATGGCGGTGGCAGTGGTATAGCCGAGATCAGCTATGGCCTTTAAAATAGGATCACTTAATCCAAGTTTTGAAAATGGCATAAATACCCCTAATCAATAAAAATGTTTGTTCCTGTGGAAATTAAATTTCTTTAGGCGCTGTATTATTCTTCCTGAATTCAATTAGTAACTACAACAATAAATTATCTTCAATACAAATAAATTGACTCGCAGCATTAATTAAAGAGTTAGCTGTCAACAGCTTTACGCCGTAAACCAGTGTTTCAACGGCATAATCGCTGTTGATTTTTTTTAGTAGCAAATCAAAATCACCATCACCGGAGAGCAACACCACCAGATCAACATCTTTGGCAGCTTCCATAATATCAATGGTTATTCCAACATCCCAATCACCTTTTGCAGAACCATCGCGGCGTTGGATATAAGGTTTCAATTTAACTTTAAATCCAATGTGTTTTAGTGCGCTTTGGAATTTTTGTTGTTGAACATCACCTTTATCAATGGCATAAGCGTTAGCCATTACAATTTCGCCTTGCTTGTTAACAAGTCGCCATAGCTCACGATAGTTAAATTGACGTCCGAAAATTTGTTTAGTGGTGTAGTAAATATTTTGAACATCAGAAAAAATAGCAATCTTTTTCAAAGTCAGCTCGCTTTTTAATTAGAGACACTATCATACGCTAATTGAATGTATGAGTAAGGTTTATGAAGATGCCAATTTCAGCAAGAGAAGAAGCGCGCAGGTTCAATAATATTTTGGGTCAGAGTCAGAGCCCATTGTTTAGATTTCCTCATGAATTTTGTGCATCCCAGAGTAATTTGGCATAAGGTTCCATCGCAGTGTTCATTTTCTCTTGCAACCATTTACCTTTAGTAACTAGTTGGGGGATGTCGTTTTTGAATGCGAGTACGATGGTGTTTCCACTTTTCACTTCAAAACTGAGTAGTCGGTTTTCAAATTCGAGCGCGAGTAATTCATCTAACTCTTCTCGTAATTTAACTGACGTATGCCAGATATTGAGCACCAGGACACCTTGTTTGTTGAGTGCATTTTTACAATCACGCAAGTAGGATGCTTGTACTTGTTTCGGTTCCATGCCTTCCGAGTTGTATAGATCTGAAAAGATAATATCGCTTTTGATGTCGGTGTTTTTGATGTAGTTCACAGCATCGTCTATATGAATAAAGAGGCGGTCAGAGTCGGCTAAGTAAAAATATTTTTTTGCGGTCTTCGCCACGGCTTCACGGTATTCAACTGCGTGTACCTTCAATTCAGAGAAACTACTGAGCAAATTCTTAGTCATTGAGCCTGCACCTAGCCCCATGATGGTGGCTGTTTTTACCATGGGGATAAAAAACAAACCCGCCATCATGGCCTGGGTGTAGCCGAGAGCCAATCCATTAATGTCATTTAGTTTCATGCAACTTTGATAGATTTTCCCATCAAAGCTGAGAATCCGACTGGTCCTTGTTTGGTAAACATAAATTGGACCGTGCTCGTCTGCTGTTGATGAGATACAGGTACCCTTGATATTCATGGTATTTTTAATACCTCTTAACTATGGGTCTATAACGGGTAGAGCATTATAATGCAAAATAAGGTTAGCGGTAATGATCCTAGATCCTAGAGTTTAATGACTCGTCCCCTTTGATAAATGTGTTTTGTTATAAACATTGTATTTACCCACAGGTCGTTTCATTGGAATACGCTTTACTTCTTCAAAGGTTTCGGCATCGTAAACGATGATTGCGCCGTCATTTTCCATAATGCTTAACAGTGCATAGCGACCGTCTTTGGTAAATTCAATGTGTGCGGCAGTTTTCCCGGGTTCGGGTTGCAGGGTTTTGATGATTTGCAGAGTACGTTTGTCGATAATATGAACTTTGTCTTTATTGGGGCCAAAGAAAACATCACTCCAGGCATAGCGGGTATTTTCGTGGGAACGCATGAAAAATCCGGGGCCTTCGGTTTTGATGCGTTTAATGGTTTGCCAGTTTTCCATATCGATTACGGAAATTTCTCCACTGCGGAAGTTGGGCGTTGCCAGTACTTGTCTGCCTTTGTAATCCCAAACAATCCCAGAACCTAAATGTGGCATGCCGGGTAGGTCAAGTTCTGCGATTTTTTTTCTGACATCTAAATGAATGACCTGACCATTTTTAATCTTACCTTTTGTGCCTGAGTCTAAAGGACGAGCTGCTCCAATTACTTTTGTGTAGTCGGGAGAGAAGAAAAAGTCATCGAGAATAGCATCTGTTTCAATATGAATAGGTTGGAACTGACCTGAGGCCATTTCCCCAAGTTCACCAGAATCTTTGCGGTAATCATGCACTAGTTGGGTTAATTGAGGTTCAGAATTTTTGGTGTAAGGCACTTCCCATAATTCTGGAACATCCTTTAATGCAACCACAAAACTTTTTCTTGGACGGGCATGATAGACGGCACTTAATCTTGAGGATTCTCCTTTTAGAGAAATCGCTGGGATGGTTTTGATTAAGGATAAATCTTTTCCATCTAAAATTACCAGTGAATGTGGCCAGTAATTTGCCACAGCGACATATTCACCATTATCAGAAACTGCCAGGTTGCGCGTATTAATTCCAACGCGTACTTCGGCAACGTATTGCATGTTGTAAATATCGTATTTGCTGACCCAACCGTCACGAGACGCAAAATAAACAAAGCGGCCATCGCGGGTGAATTTGGGACCACCGTGTAAAGCAAAGTGGGATTTAAATCGGGTGATAGGTTCAAAGGTATCGCCATCGAGTAAAGTGATATGGTGATCGGCACTTTCTACCACTAGAAATAAATTCCAGGGATCGGCTTTAAATTTTGGTTTGTCGCTGTCGAGTTTTCTGTCGCCGAGATCTTTTCGAGAAGCGATAATATTAGCATCACTAAAACTGGGCATAACTTCAGGAGCTTGATAAATAAAATCAATAATGCCGGCAACTTCTTCTGGCTTCAATATTTTTTCAAACGCAGGCATCTGCGTAGCCACTCGGCCATAAGTAATAACATCAGTAGCGGCTTTCTTTTTTAGGCGAGCTAGATTACTCGGTAATAGGGCCGGACCCATTGCACCCATACGAGATTCAGCATGGCAGGAAGAGCAGTGTTGTTGATACAGCTCTTCGCTAGAGCTTGCAT
>CAZWUO010000291.1:0-3435 GCA_964636675.1 uncultured Ectothiorhodospiraceae bacterium | reverse complement strand
GTTATAGACATTGTGTTTGCCGCGCAAAGACCAGCGGATAAGCACTTCTTGTTGCGCGCAACAGAGCATGAAGCTATTACCAGCGCCATGATGAGTAATATCTTTTGCGGTCACATCCGCTTGGGTATTTTCAATCCCAAATGTGATTTGCCTACGCTGCTTTGCTAACTGCTGCCAACAGGAAAAAAAGGCATCGTCCGCGTTAATAACTGCGATTCCGGAATGCGCTAAATGCTGGAATATTTCTCCTTTGGCAGAAGCAATATTTTCAAGCGAACCAAAACCTTCCAAATGAGCCTCACCCGCGTTAGTCACAATCGCGACATCCGGTTTAACCAGACTGGCTAAGTATGCAATTTCTCCCATATGGTTTGCGCCCATTTCAATAACCGCATAATCATCATCATCCCGAATACGCAACAAAGTTAGTGGCACACCAATAGCATTATTCAAATTACCTTCGGTGCTTATTACTCTACCCACAAGTGACAAAATAGCCGTTAATAATTCTTTAACAGTTGTTTTTCCATTGCTCCCCGTCAGACCAATCACTGGCTTGGAAAAACACTGACGCTGCACCGCCGCCAACTTCCCCAAGGCGGTTCGAGCATCCTCGACTTTTATCATTGGAATGTTTGCAACAACTTGCGCATCGACAATGGCGCCTACCGCACCCGCTTTGGCTACTGCATCAACATAGGCATTGCCATTAAAGTTTGGCCCTTGTAAAGCGACAAACAATTCACCGGGTTTAATCGCTCGACTATCTGTACTAACACCTGAGAAATTAAAATTTGCGATCGGCGGTCTGACCGACAAAACTTCAGCAACGGAAGTTAAATTCATCATCCCAGAGATACTCTTCAAGCTGCGTCCTCCAATATGCTGGCGACCATCTTTCTATCGCTATACGAAATACGTAAATCACCAACCAACTGATAATTTTCATGTCCTTTGCCCGCGACTAACACGATGTCATTTACGGCAGCTTGATTAATCGCCATTAGAATGGCTTTTTTTCTATCATGTAATACGATGGCATTTTTTGGATGGACAAATCCACGTAAGATATCATCGGTAATTTGTTGCTGATCCTCCGTACGCGGATTGTCTTCGGTCACAATAACTCGCGTTGCAAACTTTTCTGCGATCGCTCCCATTTGTGGCCGTTTACCGACATCTCTATCACCTCCACAACCAAATACTAACCACATCTCTCCCGCGCAATGCTCTCGCAAAGTCATCAGCACTTGCTCCAAAGCATCAGGCGTATGACTGTAATCAACGACAACTAATGGCTTGCTATCGTCCTTAGCAGAAAATTTTTCCATTCTCCCTGCGGGTGGTTCGAGTTGTTGTATGTGTGAAATTGCTTCATCGATAGACATTCCTAAACAAAGCAATGCAGCCAGTACCGCGAGCAAATTATTAATATTGAAGCGACCGAGCAATTTACTTTCAACAACCCCATCACCCCAACTCGTGGTTACCCTAAATCGCATACCATGAAGATCGAGTCGTTGAATTTCTGCGCTCACAAAATACGCGTGATGCGCCATCCGTTCACGCTGCAGACCATAAACGACTTTAGTCGCGTGACGTGGAATTTCTCGCAATAACTGGCGCCCAAAGGAGTCATCCGTGTTTAGAATAATCCACTGCAAACTATCTACTTCAAATAGTTTTTTCTTAGCCCGTGCATAACTTTCCATGTCCCCGTGATAATCTAAATGATCCCGCGTAAGATTGGTGAGTATCGCGATATTGAAATCGACACCGTTTGCACGACCTTGTTGCAAAGCATGCGAAGATACTTCCATTACCGCATGTGTAGCACCTGCGTCGCGAATATCAGACAATATATTTTGTAAACCTAAGGCTAGTGGCGTGGTAAATCGACTCGTGTTTAGCTGCCCCCATAGGCCCGCACCTAATGTTCCAATCAAACCACATTTTCTCTCTGCAACCTGTAAACATTGAGCAAGAAATTGCGCACATGAAGTTTTTCCATTGGTGCCGGTTATTCCTATTACATTTAAATCTTGGCTAGGGTGTCGATAAAATCGATCTGCAATTAAACCCAGTTTTTGATCTAGCTGCTCAATCAAAAACAGTGGAATAACTCGATCATTAGCCGAACTCCTCCTCTGCTCAGTGAATAACTCCCCAGATAACTCCCCAGGGTTGATATCCACCGCAATCGCCACCGCACCTGCCGCTATTGCCGCATCAATATGGGTGCTTCCATGTTCGTGCTGGTTCACACTTCGACACGCAAAAAACAAACATCCGGCAAACACTTCACGACTATCCATGGCCAAACCCTTTATCAACGGATTTTTTGCATCATCAATAAACACAAAACCTTCGAGCAAGTTTGCTAAGCGCATATCGTAAGTAGCCGATGTTTGCGTCATAAGTGCTCATCCGCATTGGCTAAACGTAACATATCTGTCGTTACATCATCCGGGGGCACATTTTGCAGACGTAAAGCAGCAGTCATCACCTTTGCAAACACAGGAGCAGCTACAATCCCCCCGTAATAATCTTTAGTACCTGGCTCATCCAGTAACACCACCATGGAAAATCGCGGATTACTGATCGGTGCTATCCCCGCAAAAATTGAAACATAAGTCTTTTCGAGATAAACACCATTCGCAATTTTTTTTACCGTACCGGTTTTTCCACCAACCCGATAACCCTCTACAGCGGCGAGGCTTGCAGTGCCTTCTTTAGACACCACAAGCTCCAGCATTTGCATAATTTCAAGGCCAATGTCTCGCGCTAAAACACGGCGTCCTTGTGGAATATCAATAGATTTTAGAAACGTCACTTCACGTAATATTCCACCGTTGGCGATCACCGAATAAGCTTGCGCCAATTGCAGCGGGGTAACTGCCATCCCATAACCATAGGCAATCGTTGCTTGATCGATTTTTTTCCAAACACTAAAAAAGGGTAAACTGCCCGCTGACTCACCCGGAAAAGAACTTCCCGAGTATTCACCAAACCCAAAGTCTGAATAAGTCTCCCATAATGCTTGTGGCGCGAGATCCAAGGCCATTTTGCTCACGCCAACATTGCTTGATTTTTGAATAACTCGGGATACATCAATCAAACCATAATTACGAATATCCGAGATGGTATTTGGGCCCACGCGAAAACGACCTGGACTGGTATCAATCAGGGTATCCGGATTATATTTTCCGCTTTTCAAAGCCGCCGCAACTAAAAATGGCTTCATCGTAGAACCGGGTTCAAAAACATCCGTCACCGCACGATTACGATATAAATGGCTCTTTAGTTGCTGCCTATCATTGGGGTTATACGCGGGCTGGTTCACCATCGCTAACACTTCACCCGTATGCACATCGAGCATAACCAAGCTACCCGATTTCGCTTGGTGTTTTTGTACTGCTGATTTTAATTCTCGAT
>CAZWUO010000290.1:0-3445 GCA_964636675.1 uncultured Ectothiorhodospiraceae bacterium | reverse complement strand
TGCCGCCCGCAGCCTTGTTGTCACGCCATCCGCCGGGTTTGTCAGAAGTACCCAATGCGCTTACATACTTAGGCTTACCATCGCGCATTGCCAATCCGTTTAGATGGCAACGATCATTCAGATCGTAACCGGTGATAAACGGCGGTCGCCACCTCGGTACAATGCTGTGGTTAATATCCAAAGTACACAAACAAGACATACGGGTATTAACGATCCAAAGCTTATCGTCTGAGTCAAAACCCATTTCGTGAATGTCGATATTGCCGGTAACGTGAGTGCGGCGCGGTAGAAAGGCAGCATCATGTGTGTTGATGGGTTCAACTTTGGGCCCCACATTGCTCATATTAAAGTAGTCAATCACATTGGCACCTGAGCCAACGCTTAGACGACCCTTGTTAAAGGCAACACCCATTGGTTTAGGTAGGTTAATAAAATGAGTGTTGAGGGCATCGTCTTTTGCTCGAAGCAAAATCAGTTTGCCAGCCTGATAAGTAGAAACTACTAAACTCGCTTTGGCCTGCGTTAACAGTTGAGGAAAGGTTGTAGTGTGTTTGCTGGAGAGAGCTTGTGCCATGTGAGCGGAGTGATTTTTATTTTGCTGATGCGCCATTGTACTTAAAATATTGTTTCAGGCTAGCATTGCGTAGGATGTGTTGCTGTATAGGCAAATTACAAAATTCCTCAATCTGAGTAAAACATAGATAATTTTGCTAAAATCAATCGAATGCTCAAGAAACTGCAAATTGTAAGACCGCTGTTAGCGTTATTCGCTGTGGCACAACTGACTGCTTGTGCGGTGATCAGCAAGCGCGAATGCGAAGATAGTAATTGGCAGAGAGTTGGGTATTCAGCCGGCGCAGATGGTGAACCAGATAGCTTGGTGGCATTTAACAAAAGAGCTGATATCTGTGCCAATTATGGCTTGCCAGCAGACTTGCCGGCGTTTGAGGTTGGATATGCGCGGGGAATAGACAGTTTTTGCGAGATTTCGAATGCTGTTAAATTGGGAATACGCGGGCAGCATAGAGCGATTGATAATCAGACCTGCCCAGATTTTCGATATTTGGGTTTTAACGCAGCCTTCAAAAAAGGCTACGGGCTGTACAGATTGAATAGGCAGTTGTCCGATACTCGGTCGCAGATCGACTACATTGACGATCAGATTTATCGCAGCCAAAGAAAAATACGACAACTTGCACAACAGATTCAATCCGGCAAACTGAGTGAACAACAGCTTAGAAATGCGCGACATTATCGTAATCGATTGAGCCGTGATATTTATGATGCACGATCTAAAATTCGCTACTACGCAAACCGATTAAGGGGTGATGAACGCGCGGTTCAAAAATATAAATCTTTTCTTGATGCCGAATTTGGTGATGGCTATTGAGTAAGATAATTCATGGCTCCTCTTGTTCTGATGCCTATTGTCGTCTAAGGTAGGCTGGCATGAAAATTTCAGCAGGCCATATTTTTAGCAAGATTCCGAATTGCCATCAACTTTTGATCGTGTTGTTGATCTTCGGGTCGGTGCTGGCTAGTTCACATGTTTATGCTGACGCACATGACTATACGAGTTGTTGAACGAAGCCGCTAAGCGGCAAAGAGAGCCAAGGATAGGCACACTATTCCTATCACACTCAATTTTGAGCGTGTGTTTAATAGGAATACACCATGAACTCATCAGATCAATCTCGCTTTGACTCTCTTTACCAACAACATCTTAACGTACTGCGCTTACAAGGACTAGCCGATCCCACCATTGATGCTTATTCGCGCGCAGTGCGCCGCGTTAGTGCATTCTTTGATTGTTGCCCCGATCAACTCAACCAGCAACAGCTGCGTGACTACTTCTCATCACTGGTGCACAGCCATTCCTGGTCTACCGTTAAACTCGATCGTAACGGCCTGCAATTCTTTTATCGCCATATTCTCAACAAGCCTTGGCAATGGGTGGATATTGTCCGACCGCCCAAGGTTAAAACCCTGCCCGATATTCTCAGCATTAGCGAGGTTTCGCGAGTCATCAATGGTACGCGCGAAGCGCGTTACCAAACCTATCTTTTGTGCGTCTACAGCATGGGCTTGCGTCTCAGTGAAGCCCTTAATCTGACCATTGCTGACGTCGACGCTGCTCGGCATAAAATACACGTGCGTTGCGGCAAAGGGCGCAAAGATCGGTTTGTTTTCCTGCCCGATCGAACACTACTTCTACTGCGCTCTTATTGGGCAAGTCACCGCAATCCGGTCTTCTTATTTCCTCGCGGCAAGTCCAACGAACTTCGTCGTTCGGCAGAGGCGCCGATGGATCGCGGCGGCCTACAAAAATCGATCAAGGCCATCGTCAAAAGTTGCGGTGTTCATAAGCGCATTACCATTCACTCTTTCCGCCACTGTTACGGTGCGCACTTGGTCGAATCGGGCGTTCACTTACGCGCCATTCAACGCGAGATGGGGCATGAATGCCCTAAGACCACCGCGCTTTATACCCAGTTGACCGAGGTTACCCAACACAATACGGGTACTCAGATAAATAGCCTTATTGATGGCCTTGACTTCAAGGTGATCCACTAATGCAACTCGCCTCGATACTTCACCACCATCCCAACTCCTTACGCAATCTACCGGCGATTCAACGTAGCGCCGCCAACGCCATTACTGGTTGCCGTAGTGAACAGTATGGCCATCTGTTGGCACAATGCGGGGATTGCGATGCGCCTCAGGCGCAGCCGCATTCCTGCGGTCACCGCAGTTGCCCTGCGTGCTTGAATCATTGCACCAGCGATTGGCTTGACCGGCAATCAGTCAAGCTTCTTCCGGTTGATTACTTTATGGTGACCTTCACCCTGCCAAACGAATTGCGCTGTGTGGCTAGACGACATGCCGCAGTGGTGTATGACGCTCTCATGAGCTGTGCTGCCAGCACCTTAAAAACCTTTTCCGTGAACGATGCCAAATGCGGTGACCACATCGGCTTCACCGCCGTACTCCACACCCATACTCGCCGGCTCGACTATCACCCGCATGTGCATATCATTATCCCCAACGGCGGCCTATCCAAACACAAAACTCATTGGCACACCAAGCCTGGCAATTATCTGTTCAATGGGCGGGCATTGGCCATGGTGTTTCGGGCAAAACTACTCAAGGCGTTACAATACCTTGATCTGCCGGACACGCCCAAACGCTGGATCGTACATTGTAAGAAAGTTGGTCGGGGTTTACCGGCATTGCAATACCTCTCGCGGTATCTGTACCGGGGGGTGATCAGCGAGAAGAATATTCTGCATGACCGAAACGGACAAATCACCTTCGCTTACCAAGACAACCAACAGCAAAGGCATACACGTACACTCAATGCCAATGACTTTATCAAACTGGTATTACAACACGTATTGCCGAAGGGGTTCCGCCGTGTGCGTGATTATGGTTTCTTGCACGGTAA
>CAZWUO010000289.1:0-3451 GCA_964636675.1 uncultured Ectothiorhodospiraceae bacterium | reverse complement strand
ATGAAAGGAATATGACGTACACTAAAAACCTAAATCTATAACGCCACGGGTATAGTTAACCCGCACAGCATGATAGCTGGCTGACATCTTGGTTAAACGTTTGTGCGGTTAACTTCAAGCCTTCTACCATGGTGAGATAGGGAAAGAGCTGGTTGGCGAGATCATCTACCGTCATCGCATTACGGATGGCCAATGCCGCGCTCTGGATAATTTCTCCGCCTTCTGCGGCGAGCACCTGGCAACCGAGCAAACGCCCACTCGTTTTTTCCGCCACCAGCTTGATGAAACCACGGGTGTCGAAGTTGGCAATGGCGCGAGGTATGTTTTCCAGCTCTAAGACCCGCGATTCGGTTTCTATGCCTTGTTTGGCCGCTGCTGTTGCGCTTAATCCAACGGTCGCTACTTGCGGGTTTGTGAACACCACGGCAGGCATTACCGCAAGATCAAGTTTCACATTTTTACCCATCATATTGCTTGCCGCACGAGTACCGGCCGCCGCCGCGACATAAACAAATTGCGGCAGGTTGGTGCAATCACCACAGGCATAGATATTTTTCACATTCGTCCGCAGGTGGTCGTCGATGATAATGCCGCCGTGCGGGTTGCTTGCAACGCCAACCCTGTCGAGTGCCAAGGCAGCGGTATTCGGTTGCCGACCGGTGGCGACGAGTAAGCGGTCGCCACTGATTACACCGTGTTGGGTTTTTAACATGAATTGAGCATTGGCATGGCTGACCGATTCAGGCGTGGTGTGATTCAATACGCGGATGCCCTCGTCCTCAAATAGCGTTTTTAGCTGCTGCCCAATTTCCGGGTCTTCTCTGGAGAGTAGGGTGCTACGCACGAGAAGCGTGACTTCGCTGCCCAAATGACGGAAAGCTTGGGCCAGCTCCACGGCGATGACTGATCCGCCGAGAATGACTAAATGCTGTGGAATCGTTGCGGCAATCAGTGCTTCGGTAGATGTCCAATAAGGTGTTTCTTGCAATCCTGGAATCAGTGGAATAATCGATTTTGCACCCGTCGCCAAAAGAATGCGATCAGCCTTGATAGCCTCCTCTGTGCCGTCGTTTTTAGTGACTATCAATGTATCACTGCTAGCAAAACGGGCCATGCCGCGCAGTAGCGTAATATTCGGATTGCGGTGCAGAATATTTTCGTATTTAGCTTGGCGTAATTTTTCCACCCATTCTTGTTGTTGGGCGACCATGGCACGGCGATTAATGGGTGGTTTGTTGCGCGCGATACCTGCAACGGAATGATGTGCTTGCAGATGGGCGATATGCGCACCCCGAATTAGGATTTTCGACGGCACACAGCCGATATTGACGCAACTGCCGCCAATCACTTCAGCGCTTTCTATCATCGTCACCCGTGCACCGTATTCTATAGCTTTAATGGCGGCGGCAAAGGCACCCGATCCGGTACCGACAATGGCAATATGGAGTGGGTTCATAAGCGCGCTGGATAACCCGCGTTAGTCGTGGCTTTGATCAGGCTTTTTACATCGGTTTTACTGGGGTCAAAGATCACTTCGGCCCAGCCTTCACCGTCGCCTTCATATTTGGCTTTTACCTGGTCAACGCCATCTACTTTTCTCAGTGCCTTTTTTACGGTGTAAGGGCACATAGAGCAGGTCATATTAGCCACCTGAAACTTAACGGTTTGCAGCTCAGATGCCAAGGATTGCGTGCTGATACCGAGCGTGGCCAAAGCCATCAGCAATACTAAAAACAGTGTGCGAAACATCAAGATTCTCCTTACTATTCAAAAAAAAGGGGGGCGTACCAGGGAAAGGCAATCAGCAAGATGATCACCGTACTGATGAGCCAAAAAAGGATGCGCTGTTTGCGCAGGTTGCTAGGGCGTGCACAAGCGGTATCAATCGCGCAGCTTTGAGGTATGCGATAGAGTTTGCGAAAAGCCAAGCCCATAAACAGCAGCGTGATACCGATGAAGATCGGGCGATAAGGCTCCAGCGCAGTGAGATTACTAATCCAACCGCCGCTGATGCCCAGGGTTAACAAGACGAGTGGCCCGACGCAACAAGCCGAGGCGGTGATAGCCGCAATCACACCCGCAATTAAACTGCCTTTGGGTAGCTTGTTCTCACTGTGTTGTTCAGAGTTTGGCATGTGGTATTCCTTACAGTACTGGGCAATAAAGTATAGAAGCCGTACCTCAGTACAGAGTCAAGCGATTTCCCGATGGGCTTGGTATTCAGGACAATCGGGCTTAAAATCAACCCATTGCCTCCGCTCCGTCACAAATTATTTGCCTTTCCTGAGCGGAGGTTTGGAGCTGTTTTTTGTAAGTGATTGCACGATTGGGCAGTGCCCGCTGGTATTGTCCCTGGTGCATTCGGTAATGAGCTTTTTCAGCGTTTTGCGCATGGATTGCAGATCTTTGATTTGCGCCTCGATTTGCGTCAGTTTAGTTTCGGCCTGCGCGCGGACATCCGCGCAATGGCCGTTGCCTAGCGCCAAGAGGTGGGCGATATCCTGCAAACTAAAACCAAGTTTTTGGGCGCGTTTGATAAAGCGAATTCGATCAATGGTCGCAGTGGGATAAACCCGAAACCCTGTTAGTGGTTTAGCGGGTTCGGCAACCAGTCCTACGCGCTGGTAATAGCGGATCGTCTCTATATTGACGCCAGCAGTCTTGGCCACAAGACCAATCGTTAAGGATGTTTGGGACATAGTGGGCTCTCTGAGTAGGTATAAACATGGTAAATTAAAGCATCGTCTGGGTCGATATCCCTAACGCATTTTCGAAGCGATCAACTGCGGAATCTAGTACAGTTGGGGTTTTACAGACTGAATTGACGGAGTGTCTCCTTGGAATATCGGATCATATTAACCGCAGCAAGCAAAGAAGAACTCAACAAGCTTATCGATGGCATGCTAAAAAAAGGTTATCTATTAGAGCATGATATGTATGCAGAGGAACCCGAAAAATGGAGTCAGGCCATGACCCAGCCGCGGAATATGGAAGCTGAGGTTACGCCTTTAGCGGTATTAAAACTGATCGTTATAATAACCAGCATGATAGGTATTTTGTATTACACGAAGTGATGGGTAATTAGACGCGTGACGCAGGGTGATTTCCATTTTTTCAGTTCTTTTCGTCCTTATCCCATTCTCGGCGATTAATCGTGTAACCCTTTATTTTTCCGACAAAGGGCAGCGTCAAAAGTCCGCTTATCCAGACCACTTGTTTATTCTCGCGATAGTCGCGAATTCCAATAGTCATGTCTTTATGTCCGGCGCGTGGTTGTGCTTTATAGGTTCCAAAAATACGATCCCAAGCCGATAGATTAAAGCCAAAATTACTGTTTGCTTCATCATCTTCTATCGAGTGATGCACCCTATGCATATCGGGTGTAACCAGTAGCCGGCGCAATTGCTGGGTCGTGAGCGATAAAAATTTCACGCACCTCATTGCCAACTTC
>CAZWUO010000288.1:0-3472 GCA_964636675.1 uncultured Ectothiorhodospiraceae bacterium | reverse complement strand
GCGTAGCGAAGTAGGAAGCAGAGAAAACAAAAAGGAAGCCATGCGTCAATTTACCAGCCGAGTAAAAATCATCTTTGGCGAAGATAACAAAACCCTGAATGTGGATGCGCTGCGCTTATCCCCCCTACACAAGACTACAACTGTGGTTAATGTAGGGTGGATAAGCGCAGCGCATCCACTGAGAACTCTAGGGAAAATTAAAACGCAAGCACGCACTTTAAGTTCCGCAAACCTCCAGTTCCCATCAGCTACTCACAAACCAGTCACAAAAACATCACGGCTGTGAAATACCTTGTCACCTAGGCTATCCCCTTTTACCCGGATCATTCTTTTGTACAAAAAATCAAATAATAACGGGTTGTATTTGCGTATTGCGGAAAGTATCTCGGCTTGTTGTAAGCTAATATATCCTCGATCAACACTGGTCATCGGCGAATACACCGGCATCACCCCTGGTAGCGGATAATCAGACCCATTAACTAAACGCTGATGCCAATCCTTGCGCTGATAAATCATTTCGAAGTTTTCCTGGGGACGATTAAACTGGGTTATTGCAGAAATATCACCATATAAATTTTTTTCGTATTGACGCTCCGCCATTAAACGCGCAAACAGTTTAATGTTTGCTATTTTTTTTCCACTCTTCCCCTTATCCAAATCGATGTTACTTCCCATGCTTGCACAATGTGCAACAATAACTTTAACACCATGATCCAATGCTCTACGTAAGAGCAACGGATTACCTAAGCGTTGAAACTCACCCGCGTCTACTGCATGTTCGTCCCCTCCATGGCATAATAAGGGAAGACCTGTGGTTGCAAGTTTTGCATAAAAACGATCACAGAGAGATGACGAAGGATCTATGCCCATCGCCTGCGGCAACCATTTTATGGCGCGCGCTTTTTGCTTAATCGCCTTATCTAGGGCTGCTAATGCATCTTCGCGGTAAGGGTGTATCGAGGCAATCCATTCAAAGCGTTCAGTGAAATTATCGGCTACTTTGTGCGCATAGGCATTAGGCGTATGGAATGGCGTGTTTGCAAGATCAACTTTACCCTGTGGATCATGATGATGATCAAACGCAAGCAACATAGATTTTGCACCAACAGGAAATTCATTGATTAATTTTTTTAAGCGCGCGACAAAATGCCGATCAACATTGTTCTTGTGATCGGCGCACGATGCATTCAGATAAAACATAAATTGCGTTTTTTGAATTGGATGCCAAATAGACCTGAGATTAGGATTAACCCATGCCTGACTTTGGTTGTCACCAACACCCACCAAATGCGTATGACAGTCCCAGAACTGGGCGAAATCAATGCCTGCCATCGCTTGCTGTACAAGCTCATGCTCGAGTAACGTAGGCGGAGTTGGCGCGTCATGACAGGGGTTCCAAAACCCTTCGTCCGGCCAAAACCGAAACCCCGCCAAACCAGCCCCCAGCGCAGTCAAACCGATCGCCTTTATAAAATGTCGTCTATGCATATTAAAATATCCGTGCTTAACAATAGATGCCCCTTAAGAAAACCACTTAAATACAGCCATCCCACCAAAAAAGACAACCGTAGCAACTAATAATGCAATACTCGGCCAGCGATTAGTATATGCCTGCATCCATTTGCGCTTCCCATTTAGAAATAACAGCGCTATCGCTAACAGCGGTAAGAATGCAGCACCAATAATGGCATATAGTTTTTGTACTTCTTGAAAGCTCATGAGCAAACCAAGCATGGGTAGCAATGCGATGGCAAACAAATAAAAACGATACGGCCACGCAGTCACGTTTATCGCGGAGTCTTCTGACTTTGCAAAAAAGAGGCGGTATAAGTCCGCAAATAAATACGGTATCGCTTGCCAAACACCCAACAAACTACTAAATACAGCGCCAAACGCACCGATTAAAAAGACCCAACGCGCAAATTCGCCGAGAGGCTCCTGCAACTTCGCAGCTAAGACAACGAGTAAACCAGCCCCTTTGCCATCTAGCTCTACGGTACTGCCGATAATGACCATCGCAACACCAAAAATCGCAGTCAACAGATAAGCGACGCTTAAATCAATGCGGCAAACCCGGATATCATCCACACTGTTTCTGCCTTTCTCACGAATCCAATAGCCGTAACAAAGAATCGTCAGTGTTCCGCCAACCCCTCCGATCAATGCGACCGTCCAGGTAATACCTTTACCCTCCGCTTGCGGAATACTTGGAATCATAAGCCCGTGCACAACTTCACCCCAACCCGGCCATAACATGGCGGCGGTCAACACGACGGTCATAAACATCAAACCAATGCACACGGCCATGACTTTTTCAAATAAACGAAATCCACCCAGCAACACCATCAGCAAACCTAATAGGCTACTTGCTATGCCAAAAACGACTTTACCCTGGGAGGCATCATCGAATACCGGAAAAATCGCATGTAACGTCACACCACACGCGCTGATTAAGGCTGACCCCACAAAAAAAGACCACAGCAATAAATAAGGAAGAAACAACCAAGCAAATACAGAACCTACATGCGTCGCCATGCCTTCCAAAAAAGTTTTCCCGGTGACTAATTGCCAGCGGGTTAATCCCTCGGTTAATACCAGTTTAAAAATACTGCCAATAATCACCGCCCATAATATCGCCGTGCCCAGATGGCTGCCCGCGAAACTCGCGGTCGCAAGATCACCCGCACCGACGCCAGTAGCCGCAACCAAAATTCCGGGTAAAATGATCGCTAGCAGCGACAAACTTTTTTGCGTTGATTTATTTGTATTAGACATTCGATCAATTAAATTTAATGAGCACTCAATGAATTCTTGGTTGCGGCGGAATCCATACCGCTCGCTACTCATCCATCATATGCGTTTCCAAACTTACTGCGACCTGCATGGGCGCCCCTTAACCTGCATCCGTGCAAAGACACAGGAGCATGGGAACAAAACGTATACCATCTTACTCCGGTATATACGTATACCGCTGCACAAAACTTTCCATCGCATTATGCTCTTCTCGCAATCACGCTCAATAATTACGGAAAAACGGCGCTCGGTATCGGAGTCAAACTTCTGTATGGGATAGAGACATTTATTGAAATGACCAAACAACATCTGCTTGATCTTACCTTTCGCCGTTACGGTGTCGCGGTAGTTATGCACCATTTGGCCTTTGGTTGCGGTATAGGCACAAGGTTTTAAAGGCGTAAATCCACTGCTCACTTTCACCTCATAACCTGAAGCCTCTTCCCAGAAATTTTCTGGCCATTTGAATATGGATCGTCTTTGCCAGCAGAGCACGATTACCATCCAATACATTGTTCACCTCATCATCGGATAGATAACTTCTAAGATGCTCAACGGCCTGGTTTGCCAGTTCATAGATCAGATCAGCATGCTCATCGTAGGAAATGTCATCGTAATCAACCATTGATGACACGGGTTCAGGGTTGGTGCTGTATCGTGATGCGGGTGGCATTTATGC
>CAZWUO010000287.1:0-3475 GCA_964636675.1 uncultured Ectothiorhodospiraceae bacterium | reverse complement strand
GGCAAATAGATGCTATCTCAAAATTAACTGTCCATATGAGGTTGACACGTTCCGGTTACGGCGGGCGTTAGCTGTATAAAGGAAATCCAATGGACCCAATAAAATCTGGGAGTGTTATATTCAAAAGTCTTTCCGATAAATTCGGTGATAAAAAGATCACTCAGTTGCCTGAAATAAGTAAATTCTTCTCCCAATTAATTGAGGATACGGAAGGTTGGGTAATTCTAGATTTTTTGGATACGGCCAATTGGGACAAGATTGAAGCATTTAATATCGACAAAGACAGTGGGATCTTAACGTTAATCTGGCATGACTATCGACAGATAGCAGAATCCCCCGAGGAAAAGGAAATGCGGCAAATGGTTTTTCCAGCCTCACTCTATTCGCTCGGTATAGCTGTAAATTCTATCGTCCCAATTGTAGGAGAAAAGTCAGCTGTTTTCTTATTGAATGGTTTTGCGAAAACTGCAAAGGAAATAAAGAATCTATATAAGGTTGAAGGTCCGAATTTCAAACTCTATGACAACAGCTTTTTTGAAAAACGTGTGGTAAGGAAAGCTGACGAGAAATGGGAAGTGACCGATTTTCATTGCACTCCGATTTACTCACTTGCGATCATTCCAAAAAATAGTGGTTTAAGTAGCTTTGACTCAAAGAAGTTATTGTATCAATACAATATTCAAGAAGCATTAAAGAGAGTGGCCTCAGTTGTTGATTCACTAGATCAGGTTAATGCAACAGATCATGACTTGATTTGTGAAAAAGTTAATACTGCTAGAAGGGTTTTGGAATTCGTTCTTAAAATTGAATGTTGCTATAGGGATATTGAAGTAAAAGGAAACTATTCACAGATTCTTTTAGGCCCACTTTTGAATTATGTGAAGAGGGCAAGGGATGATGAATTTAAAACAATGTTGGGGAAAATGGCTGAATTACTGAATGAGTTTTCCCATGATTCCGGAAAAGAAATAGAGCTTGGAAAAGCCAAGGTCGCTTGTATGTTGGTAATGGCATACACAAAGCCACTTCAATTGGAAATAAAATAGTTCATCATGAAGCTACAGCTAACAATCATATGCACTCGGACAGCAAAAAGCGCCGCTCGTTCCTCGCTCTGTTTTTGCTGCCGGTGATGTGAGGCGTTATGTGTTAAATAACACCGAGGTGCCTTTATGAATTTAGAAGAATTTGTAAAAGTCTCACTAGAGCAAATTATTTCTGGCGTAAAGAAAGCGCAGGAAAGTACTAAGTTATCTAATAAGCATTCGAGCGAAGCAGACCTTATAAATCCGGCCTTAATGTATAGCGCAGACTCGGCACCAAAAGGAAAATATTTTGCTACTACACAACGTAATCTTGTCCACTTTGTGGAATTTGATGTTGCCGTATCGGCTGACAGTTCAACTGAGGCGAAAGGTGGTTTTAGTTTGAAAGTGGCAGGCTTTGGGGGTTTAGAGGCTGGTGCTGGAGGGTCGGAAAAAGAATCAAGCATTAGCCGCGTTAAGTTTAATGTGCCAATTCAGCTTCCAAAATCAGATGATAAAAACACATAACCAAGCGCTCCAGCCGACGCCAGCTTCGCTGGCTGCGTCTGAGCTTGGTCGTTCGGTGTAACAACGTGTACTCAGTAGTTCTTTTATCAAGGATTAAATAGATGACAACACACATTGGGCTGTTCAATCATAAAGGTGGTGTAAGCAAGACCACGACAGCATTTAATTTAGGGTGGATGCTGGCCGACAAAGGACAACGGGTACTATTAGTTGATTGTGACCCGCAGTGCAATCTAACTGGTATGGTTCTCGGATTTAAGGGGGCTGAGGAATTTGCGGAGGTTTACGAGAAAGGAGGTATTCGCAATATTAGAGATGGTTTGGCCCCTGCATTCGAATCACGCCCGGTGCCATTAGAGCCAGTGATATGCGAGGAAGTGAGTGGCCAATCGAATCTGTTTTTAATGCCGGGGCATATTGGCTTGGCAGAGTATGAGGTCACATTGGGAATCGCGCAAGAATTGTCTGGATCGCTTGTGACACTTCAGAATCTACCAGGCTCTCTTCATCATCTCTTTAATATAACAGCTCAAAAATACAATATTGATATTGTGCTAATTGATATGAGTCCAAGCCTTGGGCCGATTAATCAAAACCTAATGATGACCAGCGACTATTTTATTGTTCCTATGGCGCCAGATTACTTTTCTGTAATGGCAACAGAAAGCCTAGCCTCAACATTGCCAAAATGGAAAGCATGGTCAGATACTGCAAAAACCCAAGTCGCTTTGATTAACGCTAGTTATCCTTATCCTGATAAGAACCCAAAATTTATTGGAACAATAATTCAAAAATATCGCTTACGATCTGGAAGTACACCATCTGCCGCTTTTCAAAAATGGATCGATGAAGTAAATAAGGGGATAAGGATGACATTGATTCCTGCATTGGAGAAATGTGGGATGTTATTGGACGCAAAGGCATACGAGGCGGGAGGGATAGAAGCCGGTGACGCAGTCATTCAAATGTCTGACTTCAATGGTCTAATAGCTCAGTCGCAGAAGTACAAAGCCCCAATATTTTGTCTGACCGATAAGCAGCTTGAGCAGACTGGAATCGTGCTTAGCAGAACAAAACAATCAATGGAAACATTTAAAAAACTATACTCGGATGGTGCGGATAGAATACTGAATATAATTTCAAATGCTTAGCTGCATCACTCAAATTAGAGAAAACATTAGTCGAGTGCGGACTCTAGGAGGATTATATTGTGCTCTGAATTCCTTAACTACTCCATTAATTGATGGCTCGGATATTTTGAGGTCACAGATAGTTCTGTCAGTTAGTGCGCTAGACCATTATATACATGCAATCACACGCACGGGAATGCTGGAAGTTTATTCAGGAAAACGTCCGACTACAGATGCATTTTTGAAGTTTCCCGTACCCGCAGACGTTTTAATGGCAAGTAATTCTGGAGGCTCAGGAATTGCTTTATTTGAAGATGAGATTCGTGAACAGCATAGTTTTCTCTCGTTTCAACAGCCTGATAAAGTGGCAGATGCTATTAGACTCTTCTCTTCATGCAAACTTTGGAAGGAGGTGGGAACCATAATTGGGTCCACTCCAACTGACATTAAAACACGGCTTAAGCTAATCGTAGATAGGAGAAATAAAATTGCACATGAGGCAGATTTAGATCCTAGTTTTCCGGGTGTCCGTTGGCCAATTACGTCCTCAGATGCAGACTCCGTGACCGATTATATCTCGGAGTTGTGTGAAGCCATACATGCTGTTGTCCTGTGAAATACAATCACCGAACAAGAGCATCCAGCGGACACGCAAAGCTATGCGGCTTTTTGTGCGAGTCGCTATCGTTCAATTTTCGTGCAAAAAGCCGCATAGCTTTGCGTGTCCGCTGATGCTTGTCGTTCGGCAATGGAGATAGAAGCGTGCCAAGGCAGGTGTGATCTCGAAAAGGA
>CAZWUO010000286.1:0-3524 GCA_964636675.1 uncultured Ectothiorhodospiraceae bacterium | reverse complement strand
TCTCTATCCCATCGAATATCCAATTGATAAAAACTAGGTAATCGTGAAGCCTGCGCTGCGTATATTGGCTGAATAATATTGGGTACGGAGGTATCAACGCCCACCAATCGACGAAAGGGTTTCCCTGAATTTGCACGGAAACGAAAACCAACATCCCATTTATTCCAAGAGCCTTGCAAGGACTGGCTCCAAACCAAGGTTAAGCTATGTTTTTGCTCGCCAGAAAAGGGCTGCGTAATCCCGGTGATTCCATTGGTGCGATCCGCACGTAAATAGGAATAACTTAGCCAACCCATTTTTCCGTTATGCATTTCACGCCGAATCAATACATCTGCCCCATAGTTTTCTCCCGAACCCTGGTTCTGATAATTATTCGGTGGTGATAGCTCATCCAAATAAACGACTAAATCTGTCATCGGTTTGTGCCAGGCTTCAATTTTAGCACTCCATATTTTGTTTATTTGTTGGGTCACGCCAATAATCCGGTGTTCTGATCGGGCAAAGTTTAAGCTTGGGTTTCCAGCACCTTCAATCCATTCTAGACTTTGCGGATAACCGCGATACAAACCCCAGCTCGCCGTCAGCAAGGTTTTTTCCAGCGCTTGATATTCCACGGTTGCACGCGGCGACCAGGCGTCTATGTTAATCCCACCTGATGCTCTGAACTGGGTATAACGCAATCCTGCTCGAGTAGTCAGACGCGAATTCCATTGTTTTTTATATTTAACATACGGCCCTACTTCACCGCCCTTAAATACGCGATTTATTCTGAACTTTTCGAGCAAGGTTAGATTAAACTCGGTTTCATCAAACCGCGGTGCCCGCGAAATATAGAGATCCAAAGGTATATCAACATAGGTAAAAATAGAGCCTATTTCTAATTGATCTGTATCCGTTATTTGCCATGCAATCTCTGGTTGCCAATTTATTTCTGTCACTTTAGTCTTCACGAAAAATGGATTTCCGTCTTGATCTGAACCCAGTTTCAGTTCATCTGTTTGGACCAAATAGTTAAGTGGAGCAACATGACTAAAACCATTACCCCAATGCTGCTCCCAATCCAATGTCAAACTGTTGTAGCCCATAGTGCTACGCATTTCTCCGACTAATTCGGGGTCAGCACTCGCACCATCATTAAATAGCAGAGCAATCTCATCGCCCGATGAAAAATATTTAGCCGACAACTCCCCTTTATCAATATTATGGGTAACTACCGCTTGCACGTCGTAGAATTTGGGAACCGTCACAACCTTGTCTTCACTCTCATCATTTTCAGTGAACACATCCGTCATTTGCTCCGGAGTCAATAACAAGTCAATATAACTTCTCCTCGCACCAAACATAAAACCGGTTGATCCATTGGCTTTACCCACAGGACCTTCGATAAAAAGTGAAGACTGGTAATTACCAATGGAATATTTTTGATGAATGCGATCTTTTTTCGGTTTCTTTAGCTTGATGTCTAATACACCTCCCATGGATTCACCATAGTTAACCGGAAACCCTCCCAAGAACATATTGAAATCTTTGACCATGTTAGGGTTAATGGTTGACTGTAAACCACCAAAATGAAATAAATAACCAATAGGCCCGCGATCAACTTGAACAATATTTTCATACGGCTCACTGCCTCGAATTAACATCAAACCACTGCCTTCGGTCACCGTCACGACACCTGGAAGAGACTGAATAACCTTTAACGGATCGCCTTGCCCGCCGGGTGCTTTATTGAGCTCTTCAATGCTCAAACTGACTTTTGATACTTTTTCCTCTAAACGATCCTCGACAACCTCGACCGATTCTGCTGAATAACGCAAGGGTGAAATATAGATCTCCTTATTTTTTTCAAAGGATGTCATTTTTAGTTGAAAAGTTTCATAGCCAATATTGAGTATCTTTAGTGTGGCTGGGAATGTTACGTTTGGAATCCGGACAAACCCTTGCTCATCGGTATTTGCATAATCTGCGGTTTCAAGCACCGCAACCGTCGCACCTTGCACCGGATCGCCCGAGCCTTTTTGCAATACACGAATTTCCAATATATTTGCCGATAACACAATAGGAAAAAAAAGTATAATAGCGATAAATAATATTTTTCTACTCATGGTGTTTCATCCTCAACATGTGACATGCGCCACGGGTATAGTTTGTTCAGAATGTTAAACACCACGGGCTGGAGAAAGTGTTACTTTTATATTTGTCCTCTTGGCACTAAACATCGGAGACATACTCTCATCCCAGGGTAGTCGGGCTTAAAACTAAGCATTATTCAATAAAACCAATATTTTGAGTGATAAGTAGGGGGGGGGGGGGATAAGCACAGTGCATCCACCGTCTGTCCTTAGAAGAGTAAGACCGCAAATTCTAGGTTAAAATAATATTGTGAATAAATATATTTTCATTTTCATCAGCTTATTATTGATATTTTTTCTCGCCGTTTGGATCGTAGCGGGATCGCTATTTGCACCGGCTAATTCGAAAATTTCTTCCGCACCCAAGGACTATCAAACCGAAACCGTGGTCATTGATGGTGTACATGGTTGGTATATACCGGCAAGTGCACATAAAGCCTGTATGTTACTCATGCATGCTGTTCGCTCGAATCGTAGAGGAATGTTAAGTCGGGCGGTATTCTTAAGAAATCAGGGCTATTCTTCGTTGCTTATCGATCTTCAAGCACACGGAGAAACCCAGGGTGAAGCCATCACCTATGGATATCGGGAATCCACAAGCGCACGTTCTGCTGTTAAATATTTGTATGCGCAAAAAAATTGCCGCAAAGTGGTAGTTATAGGTTATTCCATGGGAGGAGCAGCTAGTCTACTTAGCGACAAGCCCATAAACGTCGATGGTTATATCCTTGAAGCAGTGTATCCAACGATCGAAGACGTGCTTAAAAATAGATTAAACATTTACCTAGGATCTCTTGGTCAACTATTAACACCTTTATTTTATATGCAAATCCCATTGCGACTCGATGTCAGTCTGCAATCCCTGCGACCACTGGATGCCATCAAAAATGTGCAAGCACCTGTTTTAATCATCAATGGAACGGAAGATAAACGCACTACCGCAACAGAAGCAAGGTCGCTCTATGATAACGCACCCAACCCCAAAGAGTTTTATCTAATGGAAGGTGCTGCACACACTAATTTATATGAATTCGATCGTGAAAATTACCAAAAAATCGTATTGAGTTTTTTATCCAAATATATTGATTAAAAAAAAATAATGCGCGGCCTTATTATCAATTTCATTGTCTGATATTAGGTTATCAATTAATACTGATTCGAATTTTACGGTTGAAAAAACCTATGCAAAACATCCAGGCTCCATTCGGGGTTTAGGGTAATCATGTTATGCCCCATCTTTTCAGCTTTGAGATGAATAGTTTGAGCTGGCAGCTTCGGGATACAGCATTCCCGGTTCGATAATCCTAGAATCCGCAGTTGAACGGCCGGTAGAGTGCTTTGCATTGGGTGTCTGGCAAGGCGCGAGGAGGAGGAATAGCCGGTCTATTGCGA
>CAZWUO010000285.1:0-3525 GCA_964636675.1 uncultured Ectothiorhodospiraceae bacterium | reverse complement strand
AAATGGCACACCTAATTCGATTAAATCCGCACCCGCTTCGACGAGTGCATGCATCAGTTTTACAGTGACGCCAGGATGTGGATCACCTGCGGTAATGAAAGGTATTAAGGCTTTCTTATTGCGCGATTTCAGCTCCGCAAAACGTTGATTGATTCGCGTCATACCTTGATTCCCTCCAAAGCAGCGATAGTATGAATATCTTTGTCTCCCCTACCCGAAAGATTAATCAATATGGCCTGCTCAACATCCATCTCGCGGGCTAATTTAGCCCCATAAGCGAGCGCATGACTGGACTCCAGCGCGGGCATAATACCCTCTATTCGGGTCAGAGCATGAAACGCATCCAAAGCTTCATCATCTGTTGCAATCACGTAGTTTGCACGGCCAATATCCTTTAACCAAGCATGTTCAGGCCCTACCCCTGGATAATCAAGTCCCGCAGAGATAGAGTGTGTCTCGATAATCTGACCATTGTCATCTTCCATAAGATAGGTACGATTGCCATGTAAGACGCCGGGTTTACCGGCACATAGGGGTGCAGCATGTTGCCCTGACTCGAGACCATGCCCCCCCCCTTCAACCCCATAAATCGCAACGGACTCATCCAATAAGAACGGATAAAACAGCCCAATGGCGTTTGAACCTCCACCGACACATGCGACCAAGGCATCTGGCAGTTTTCCAGTCATGGCTTGAAATTGCTGCCGTGCCTCACGACCTATAATAGCTTGAAAATCACGCACTAACGCTGGATACGGATGCGGGCCAGCGACGGTTCCGATAATATAGAAAGTATCGTCAACATTGCTTACCCAGTCACGCATTGCCTCATTTAAGGCATCTTTTAACGTTTTAGACCCCGAGGTGACCGGTATGACCTCGGCACCTAATAATTTCATGCGATAAACATTCAGGCTTTGTCGCTTAATATCTGCCTCACCCATATAGACGACACATTCTAAACCCAGGCGTGCAGCAACTGTTGCCGACGCTACACCATGTTGCCCTGCACCGGTTTCCGCGATAATACGCGTCTTTCCCATATGCTTAGCGAGCAATGCCTGCCCCACTGTGTTATTAACTTTATGTGCTCCCGTATGGTTAAGGTCTTCGCGTTTTAAATAAATCTGTGCGCCGCCAAGTTTTTGACTCCAGCGTTGAGCATGATAAACCGGTGATGGACGGCCTACATAATGCTGTAAATCTCTATCTAATTCAGCGATGAACGCCTTATCCGTTTTTAGTCGTGCATAAACTTTTGTAAGTTCTGATAACGGTTCCATCAGTGTTTCAGCAACAAAACACCCCCCGTATTTGCCAAAATGACCCTTTTCATCAGGTAGATTAGGAATTGCTTGCATTTACTTGATTACCTTCATTTACGGCATTAATAAATGCGATCATTTTATGCTGATCCTTAATGCCTTTTGCTGACTCAACGCCGCTGCTCACATCAACACCATAGGGTTTGAGCGCAATAACAGCTTGCTTTACATTGTGTGGATTTAACCCGCCCGCAACAATGATGGGTTTGTTTAACTGCTGAGGAACACGCTTCCAATCAAATATTTTTCCACTACCCCCTGATTCGCCTAGCGCGTTACTGTCTAATAAAAATCCTGCTGAGGAAACATAACGAGCCGCATAAGACAGCGGATCTACCCGCCCATCACCAACGTCCTGCGGCTCCTTCTCTCTCGTTGAATCACCCATAGGAATCGATTTGATATATCGATGATCCCAGGCAGCACAAAAATCTGCCGCCTCATCACCGTGAAATTGCAAAAGATCAAGTCTCACCTGCGATAAAGCTGACACTAGATCTTCGCCTGAATTATCCATAAACAAGCCCACCACGGTGACTAATGGGGGCAACTGGAGAATAATTGCGTTCGCAGCCAACGGGGAAATGTAACGGGGACTCGTTGGTACAAAAACAAAACCCAGAGCATCAGCACCTGCAGCGATGGCACAAAGCGCATCTTCAACCCGAGTAATTCCACAAATTTTAATTCTGGTGCGTGACATTATGGCCTTTGCAATCTACTAGACAATCTCTTAGGAATGAAAACGCAGTAGATTACCAAATTGGGAGGCTAGGCGAAAGTTTTGGTAGGCCAAATTTTTCTGGGTAAGTGATATCCACGAGATAGAGACCATAAGGTTGCGCGGTGACTCCGCCAAGACTTCGGTCGCGGTGCTGCAACACTTCTTCCGCCCAAATGGGCGGTTGTTTACCAGCACCGATCGCCATCAAAACACCTGCAATATTGCGTACCATATGATGTAAAAAAGCATTGGCTTCTATATCTATTAAGACATATGCACCTTGCCGTATCACCTTAAGATGATAAATCTCACGTATTGGACTTTTAGCTTGACAGGCTAGCGCACGATAAGAAGAAAAATCATGTTTGCCGACAAGATATTGCGCGGCCTCTGCCATTGAACTCTCATCGAGAGGCGGATGCCACCACGTCGTTCGATAAGCATTGAATGTAGGACGAATATCTCGATTAAATATGATGTAACAATATCTTCGGCGTTGTGCCGAGAATCGAGCATGAAACTCATCCGTTGCTTGCATTGTCCATAAGATGCAAATATCCTTTGGCAGATTTGAATTTGCCCCGTACACCCATCCTCGACTCGTGCGCTCTACATCGGTATCAAAATGGATGATTTGCCCAGCGGCATGTACCCCCGCATCGGTTCTGCCTGCACATATGACACGAATAAATTTATTAGCCACTTTGCTTAATGCTTTCTCTACTTGTTCTTGAATGGTTTGATCACTGTGCTTTTGATGCTGCCAGCCATGGTAGGAAGCTCCAAAATACTCCACACTTGCTACGATTCTAGGCATAAAGATTAAACCCCAGAAACCCCAGACCTAAAAAAATAGGTAATAGCCACTCAAACCATCTAGGCAAACCAAATTCATCAATTTCCAATGTAGAAATAGGAGATGTTTGGCGCATAATGTCCATGAACTGACTTGTCAAACAATCGACAAAATAGCTTATTTTTTGCTTTTTATTGAGATCTGTCCGCATTTTTTCGCGAAAAAACTTTGTGTTGTGCTCATCGGTCACTTTTTCTAACACGAGATAAACTCTTACAGTAAATTTTTCAGGATTAAACCCCAAATAGGCAAATGGCAAAAACAAAACATATAAGCCCAACACTAAATCCTTGTGTACCATTGAGGCGAGTAATATATCCACGGCTAAAACGATAAGAATGATTACCAGAATTCGGACAAAAGCGGCTTCCAGTCCCACATAGGTGGGGCCAAACTCCCAAGGTAATACAAACTCTCCTGGCGTGAAAAAACCATAGACAACAAACAATGAAATATACAGCCATTTCAGTTTTTTTACTAAATTCAAACTCTTGATGCTTGGCAGATTTTCAATTCCTAGCCAACAAGACACCACTAATACGATGGCTAACAACCAATTAGAAAATGGCGCAACCGCTAGCGCGATGGAAAAAACCAGGAATGTCACAATTTTAATCGCG
>CAZWUO010000284.1:0-3550 GCA_964636675.1 uncultured Ectothiorhodospiraceae bacterium | reverse complement strand
ATGAGACCAGTTACGATAATCCTCCGGATAAGGCACCTTGCTCTCATCCGCATTACTAGCAGACGAAAACGTCAATATTAAGGTTGTTGCAATTGTTGCCAATTTCATTGTTAAATTTCTCCATTGATATATAAGTAAAATGATTCCGCAGCTCTTACTTCAAATCACTTATTGCAGCACCGAAATTGATATGAAAAACCGAATTCTCCAGTACTAAGGCAGGGACAGATTTGACACCCGCATATTCCGCTTCATCGATTCGGGCGCTGTTTTCGCCCAAGTGTACAATTTCGATATCGAAGCGTTTTTTGTCTAACGCAGCAAGTATTTGCTGCTCCGCGTTAACGCAAATTGGGCAACCCGCATGGTAGAACGTCGCTTTATCCATAGTCTGTCTCCTCATTTAATTATTAATGTATCGACTCGATACAATATAAATTCTATACAAGAAGCCCGCTCTTGTCAATATAGTATTGATTCGATACTATAAGGTCATGGAAAGCAAACTCATCTATGGCTACGCTGAACGACTAAGTAACTTGTTGCGCAATGAGATGCGACGTGAAGGAGTCGAATATGGCTTGCAGCCGGTGCAATTAGAGGCCTTGCGCTATTTGTCGATATGTAACCGCTACTCAGATACGCCCATGGGTGTTACAGAATATTTAGGTCAAACAAAGGGTACCGTCTCTCAAACCCTTAAAGTCCTTGAAAAGAAAGGTTTTCTAAGCAAGCATACTGACAAAAATGACAAACGAATCACCCACTTAAAGGTATCCCGTGCGGGGGAACGGATATTAGCAAAATCAATCCCTACTCCCTTGTTTGCACAGGCTTGTGAGCACCTGGATACCGAGTCTAAAACCCGAATTATTGCCGCTCTTAAAGAATTACTTCAGACAGTACAGCATTCTAATGGTATGAAATCGTTTGGCGCTTGCCATGCTTGCCGATACAACC
This sequence comes from uncultured Ectothiorhodospiraceae bacterium, assembly GCA_964636675.1. Taxonomy (GTDB): domain Bacteria; phylum Pseudomonadota; class Gammaproteobacteria; order S012-40; family S012-40; genus JALUUH01. The sequence goes on along the minus strand of CAZWUO010000284.1, from coordinate 2,590 downwards.
AGAAAAATGACCATGGTCGCTATTTTTGTGAACTGACGCAGGAAACACTATCGCAAAGTGACGTGCAACTTATTTGTAGAGAGTATAAAGATGTCGCCTAAACGTAAACATTTATTCCCAAACATTATTGACGCCCCACATTTAATATAAAAGTTATCGGGTCATCCGCAAACTTTTCTGTCCAAATGCGGTGTCAGTTCATCTACTTTGCTTGCGGGATGAATTCACCGCATTGCAACATCGGTGAGATACATCGATGGAGTGATGTCGTGCAGCTCACACGTGGTGGTGAGGACTACAACCAAAAGGAGAAACTTAGAATGAAAACAGCCATTTTATTTCATGATGGATGCAATATTTGCCTTTCAATTTCAGAAACATTTTCTGAACTAATGCAAGGTAATGATTATAATTTTGAATCAGTGAATTTAGATAGCGACAAGAACCGTGCTGAAGAAGCTAAAAAATTAGGTGTTGCTCGCCTTCCTTCGTTGGTGGTTAATGGCGAGATCTTAAAAATCAATGACCACTCACCGATTGAAGATTATATGTGAAATCAGCACTTGGGTTAGCAACGGAAAGTTAGCTTGAAATAAGCAATTGCATAGTGACAATCGACTGATGTTCATGCAACAATTAACACCGATCATGACCGTATCAAGATACACCGTTACTGGATTTATAATCAATCCGCATTAGATACTAGATGTTGCGCTAAGCTATTTAATCTCACTTACTGGAGAATTTTGTCATGAGTGAAAAATCACAGCTACTTTTGATGGCAGAATATAACCAGCTCATCAATCAACGGATGATTAAGGCTGCAGAGCAATTATCGAATGATTCACTGATTAAAGACAAAGGTGCCTTTTTTAAATCTGTTATCGGAACTTTTAATCATATTATGGTCGGAGATATTTTATGGTTAAAAAGGTTTTGTACTCACCCAAGAAATTTCGTCACATTAAAGCCATTAGAGACGATTGATAAACCTAAAAAATTAACTTCAATTCTTTTCAAGGATTTTCCTGCTTTCTCAAATGAAAGGGAAAAATTAGATAACATCATTCTTGCATGGTGTAATGAACTAAAGGAAGACGATCTTAATACTCCGCTGCAATATGTTAATTATAGAGGTGACGCACACAGAAAAAGATTAGCAGATTTAATGTTACATCTTTTCCTCCATCAAACTCATCATAGAGGACAAATAACAACGCTTTTGTCACAGGAAAATATAGACTTTGGTGAAACGGATTTACCCGAAATAATTCCCGATGCAGATTAAGCAATTGCACACAGACGGAAATTTGTCATGACATGTCATGCAGAAAGTTCAAACATTAATGGAGCTCTTATAAATGGCTAAAAACACAATAACTTATTGGAATGCGCTAGATCCAAGCAATGATCATCTGTGGGAGCTTATCGAAAATACTGATGGCCTTTTGGAGCAGTACACATTAGCTATCGACGAGAAGACAGGTGACTATACTCGTTTAACCCGCTTCAAACCAAAGGCTGATACAACATCATTTGGCTCAAAGAGCCACGATTATCCCGAAGAAATTTTTATTATAAAAGGCAGACTCTATGATGAAGCATTTAACCAATGGCTAGAGGCTGGTGATTACGCAAGTCGTCCACCCGGAGAATTGCACGGCCCATTTAATACGGATGTTGGCTGTGTGGTGTTAGAAATATCATATCCAAGCCAATCTATCAATAAATGAATCTCCAACCAATAAGCGAAAATCAATTCCCCTTATGGAAATCAACGCGGGAATCGGAGTTGCGCAAAATTCACGAACTCCGAATCAATTTTGTAAATCATTTATTCGACGAGAGCAATCTCCTAAGCCACCCTTCCGGCGCGAAACTTATCTTAAACTCGAAGAGCCGGAGGCAGTTATCTAAGCTTGGCGCGCCGGAACTGCTAAGTTCTTTTTCTGAATTTTTTTATGCAACATGCGTCCAAACAAGGCATACAGTATTATCAAATCAAACATGCCCATTAACATGCTATTACCAATCGTTGCCGCAAAACCATAACTAAAGAAATAAATATCCAGTGCTATAAACGCAGCTAACAGACCATGTATTAAGTTTGCCTTTGGACTATAACCAAAAGCACTTGGAAAGCTTACTTCTGCACACGACGCAACAATATGCGCCATGGCACCGACCATTAAAAAACCGACTATAAAATCAATAAATGAGAACTCCATCACACTACCTCCATAACGATTAAATCTATTAGCAGTATTGCTATACCCGTGACGATTGAAATTTCGGTTTTATTGCACGCTCTCTTCATTCCATAGCTTTGTTGAAATTCCTCGCAATAGACTGGCTATTACTCGTCATTTCGCCGCGCCATGGAATGAATATGGCGTGTAATAAGGCCTAAATCTATAACGCCACGGGTATAGAGAACATAGCAGACCGCTGGTAGATCCCTATTGCACGCATCTTGCAAAATGTAACAAAACATTTCAGCTTAAACCTAGATTCCGCCGTTAACCGCTATGAGGTATCGTTAAGCGATGGATGAGAAAACAAATGAGCTTGTTTTTCGAATTCATCCAGA
>CAZWUO010000283.1:0-3552 GCA_964636675.1 uncultured Ectothiorhodospiraceae bacterium | reverse complement strand
TTTTCCACCATTCCACACTACGCGACTATGTATTTATTAGGATGAATCTTTGCGGATAGTTGGGTGTTATTTATTTTTGACGCTAACGTCGCCCATAACCGGCATTTTACCGCGGCGTTTAGTTTGCGTAAAATTGAGCGAAGCGAATACGCAAGCTAAACGCCGCGGTAAAATGTCCGCGTTAATGGGCCTTGTTAGGCTATACCTTCCAATCAAATGAGAAAGGGTCTTGATAAAACTCAAGCAGTAAACTTTCTTGTTTTACAGAGATCATTTTATTTTTCCTAGCCGCCTTAAGTAAGCTTTTATAGCCACATAGAGACAAGATAGGGCCATTTAATTCAGGCCCAACATTTTTCCACATTGATTCAAACCCCCAGTTAATAATCGAGACTGCCCCTATAACAGATATCTCGTACTCGCTGGAAAGTGCCGTAATAGCTCTTTTCGTAGATGCTCCACTAGCACACAAATCATCTACAATTATCGCCTTTGATCGTCTTTTTGGATTACAACACACATGCTTTCCCACTCCATGCCCCTTTAGTTTTTCTCTAACAAAGCAGGAAGGTAATTTTAAAGACGAAGCTAGCTGTGCAGACCAAGTGATACCGCTAGCGGCAATCCCTGCTAACAGTTCTGCATCAAGGAATTCAGAACTAACTAGATTTGCCATATGTTTAATCACGGTTGAATTAGCCTTGTAGCTGCTCGATAGAACCCTACAATCACAGTAGCAGGGAGCAATAACACCACTCTTCCATTTGAACCACTGTTCTGGTGGTAGAGAAAAATCAACTATGTAAGAGCCAGTTTCAATAAGTGTCTCAGCCACTTCATCTGCCACATCTTCTCGCCAGACGGGCGTTCCAACATCATAGTTATTATCACCCATATTTTGCGCCCTTATTCTTAAATTGCGAAAGGCTCAGATTCATCGATACCACAGGTGGCGATTTCAAACTGAGTTAGTCCCTTCTGAAATAGCACAGGTGCATATTAGAGATCTGAAGATAAACATATGTTGGATATCTTGCTGATGGTAGATATCGCCTTATTATGGTCATCCTCAGAACCAGCCCCACAACAATCAGAAACCACATAGACGTTGTACCCCCTATCGTGAGAATCTCGAGCTGCACTCTCAACAACTAAGTCAGTAGAAACGCCACACAGGTAAACATCATCAATGCCATTATTATTAAGATAAATTTCAAGCGGTGTGCCGAAAAATGGGCTAATTCTATGTTTTGTTATTAAGAAGTCATCAGTTTTAACATCTATACCTGAATGAATTTCAGTAGCCCACGTATTTAATGTTAGCGCTTTAAATTCATGTGCTTTTCCAAATAATAGAGAGTTTTTCGGCTGCTCATTATAATTTTCAGAGAATCCCACTCGGACAAATATCACCAAGAACCCATTATTTCTTGCATGAGCTATCGCGACCCCCAAATGTTCAATGGTATTATTCTGCTCTACATAGTTTGCATATCCTTTACCTTTGAACTTTCCTTCTGGATGGACTATTTCGTTTATGAAGTCCATAATGATCAATGCTTTTCTTTTACTCATAGCTTTACCTTTTTAAGTAGGTGGAAATTAAATTAAACTGATGCAATAAAAATATAGCTCATTTCCATATAATAGAAATCTTGTTCACTAAACAGATCTTCAAGATCTGATAATGCTTTCCTAAGCTCATTTACAGCAGCGATATCATGCCCTTGATCTATAGCCAAATCAATGTAACGACTTCGATAAGAAAAACTTTTGTAATAGAATTTAGACCTTTCCTCTGTAGTTTTACCAACAGTGTCACGGACGTGATAAAAGGTTTCAATATTTTTAAACTTTGCTTGTAGTAATTGCTTGTATAGCTTTCTTGCGTTTTCTCTGTCCGAAACACTTGGGATTCGTTTAGTCAGATCAATTACCTTTTCAAGTAACCCACCTGGATTGGGGTAACATATTTTCGTGCCATCATCTGACCCTCGAAATATCACCACCCCACCGGGTTTAAGTATACTTTTTACTTTATTAACAAGTTTTTGTGGGTCATTCAGGTGTGACAATAATAACGTACAAAAGATTAAATCCACGCCATCATGGAAGGAAGGATCAAGATTTTTAATGAAGTTAGAGAGCCCGTCATTTTCTACATCGAATACTCGAAAATCAAAAATCTTTTTATCCTTATTAGCCAATATCGCCTTATTTACGGTATCTGTATCCTTGTCAATTCCGTACACTTTCTCAAATACTTTGTATTCAGAAAACCTGGAAAATGTTACGTTTCCATCACCACACCCGATATCTATCGCATGAATATTATTAGAGATTGACATTCTTTTTAGTGCCGCATTAAATGCTCTTATATCCAGTGTAAAATTTCCATCAGATTGTATCTCCAGTCTTTTTATTTCACGAGGTCCTTTAAGGCTTCCATGCAAGCTTCCATTTACTAAAGGTATATTTTCTTCGGTAGTTTTCGGTAAAGACCTTTCCTCTTTGTTACTACTTTTATCCTTATGTAGAACATAAAACATCCCAAAAAAAATAATAGCTATAAATATTACAGCAATAGAAAAAGCGTAAATTCGATGTTCATCAGGTACTAAAGGAATTCCTCCAAATATTCCAACATTTGAAATCAAAGCAATTAGACCAAACAATTTAAGATTCGTATCTAACTCGCGAATAATTTTAACCCAAGTCTTATTGCTTGATTTCGCATTAGCATTCATGTTTAGTAACTCACCTAATTTTTATAGTTCTAGAATTTCATTAAATCTGAGATAGTAAGTCATCGGTAATATCATCAAGTGTCTGTAGGACTAACGTAGCATCGGAAAAACTACTATCAGCAGTGTATTCATTTGGAATAGCTATGGCGGTCATTCCAGCAGCAATTGCAGCACATATACCTTTGGGGGAATCCTCAACTACGATACATTCTCTACGATTTAGTCCCATTATTTCTGAAGCCTTTATAAATATCTCTGGATTAGGTTTGGGATAATAAATATCATCCCTCGTGAGAATAACATCAAAATAACGTTTCATTTTCAAGTGGCCTAGCACCATATCTGCTGCACATTTTCTTGATGAAGTTGCTAAAGCCATTTTATAGGTATTACAGCAACGTGATAATAGAGATGTAGCACCTTGCATCTCTTTAAGTCTGTATTTTGCCATAGCATCAAAGAGCTGGGCTTTTTCTTCACGAATAAAATCGGCATCTGCCGTTGAATTAATTTGTATCAAAAACTCTTTAATTCCTCTTCCATTTTTTGTCCAATTATCAATGAACATCCCTTTTGTAATATTAATACCCTGTTCTAATAAAACTTCCCTATAAGCTTCATAGTGAATACTCTCCGTATCTGCTAAAAGGCCATCCAAATCAAATATTAAACCATTAGCCATCAGGGTATCCTTTGTTCAGAACAGATTTCTGCATGGTTGATATTGACAATACCTCCCAGTCATACACGAGCCTAACGCCCTCATCAGGGGCTTTTAAAGCTGGCGTGGCTTTTGCGGTTTTTT
>CAZWUO010000282.1:0-3618 GCA_964636675.1 uncultured Ectothiorhodospiraceae bacterium | reverse complement strand
TCATGAATACGCGAATTTTTTGCGAAGACCATTGATTTCACACGAGTTTTTCTGATTGAGAGCTATGAGCGCAAACAACGGTTGGATTGATACGTAATCGTCTCAAATTACCGCCATTTCTGCGAGCTTTTGGGGTAAATGAGAGACTTTAAATAATTCCCTCATCCCTTTAGGGTATTGGCGGAATTTGCTGTCATTTTCTCGTGCGTATTCCGACCCAAAATGAACACCTATTCCGATTCAAGATGAACACTCATTCCGAACGAAGATGAACACCCATTCCGATTTAACTTGAACATCGATTCCGGCTTGAAGATGAACACTTTTCAATGATTTACCGGAATCGGTGTTCAACTTGTCGGAATGACCTATCGGTAACACCTAAAACCCCCGCTTAAGCATTGATTTTCTTAGCATTTGGTATTGTAGCTCTTTTCACTTAATGGAGCACAGTGACCATGCCATCACGGAGAACCGCAATGCGCATCATCAGAGACGTTTTACGCCTTAAATTCGAGGCAAACTTGAGTCAACGAAATATTTCCCGGAGCCTGAAAATATCCCTTGGCACCGTGTCAATTTACTTAAAAAGGGCGAAAGACGTTGAGTTGTCTTGGCCACTTCCCGAGGACTTAACTGATCAAGCACTTGAAGCCATCATGTTTCCAAATAAGACAAATCCAACGGCCATAAAATATGCCATACCTGACTACACCGTCATGCATAACGAACTTAAACGCAAAGGGGTTACCAAGCAATTACTGTGGGAAGAGTATCAACAAATTCATGATAATAAAGGCCATCAATATTCCCAATACTGCCAACTTTATCGCGACTGGGTTGGCCGACTTAAACGCTCCATGCGACAAACACACAAAGCGGGTGAGAAATTGTTTATCGATTATTGCGGACCGACATTGTCTGTTATTAATCCGGATACGGGAGAATGCCGAACAGCACAAATATTCGTTGCTTGCTGGGGCGCTAGCACATACACCTACGCCGAAGCCAGCTGGTCTCAAAAGAAAGGCGATTGGCTTGAGTCACACGTTAATGCGTTCGAGTTTTTTGGCGGTGTACCTGAGATACTCGTTCCTGACAATTTGAAGAGTGCCACAACGAAAGCTTGTCGTTATGAACCAGAATTAAACACGAGCTATCTTCACTTGGCCAATCATTACAAGACCGTCATTATTCCCGCGCGTCCTCGTAAACCTAAAGATAAATCGAAAGTAGAAAACGCCGTATTAATTGTAGAGCGTTGGATCATGGCGCGCTTGCGACATATGACTTTTTTTACGTTGACAGAATTAAACCAAAACATTCGCTTATTGTTAAAAGATCTCAACCAGAGACCCTTCCAAAAATTGCCGGGTTCTCGACTTAGTCAATTTGAATTACTAGACAAGCCCGCGATGCGCTCATTACCTGCAACACGCTATGAATACATCGAATTCAAATTAGTGCGAGTGAATATCGATTACCACATTGAATATGAAAAGCATTTCTATTCAGTGCCTCATCACTTAGTGAAATTTCAAGTAGAGGTGCAGGCAACGCGAGAAGGTGTTGCGCTATTTTTTAAGGGAAACCAGATAGCCCGTCACCCGAGAAGCTACTCACAAGGGGCTTTCAGCACAGACCTCAATCATATGCCAGAATCACATCGTCAACACCAGCAATGGTCAGAAGAACGATTATCGAAATGGGCAGAAGAGTTAGGCACACATGTCCTCGTGGTTGTTCACGCAATGTTTGCTGGTAAAAAACACCCTGAGCAAGCGTATCGAAGTTGTCTTGGCTTACTGAGTCTTTCCAAGCAATACGATGCGACGCGATTAGATCGTGCCTGTCAACGTGCGGTATTGATTGGCTCGCCCACCTTGAAAAGTATCAAATCAATTTTGACGAAGGGTATCGATCAATTGGCTCTTTCACTTGAAGAAAAAAATGAATCAACGAAAAATGAAGAATCAAAAAAAGAGAATCTGCATTGTCATGAAAATATTCGTGGCGCCAAATACTATCATTAATTTTATGATTATTGTTTCACTTAAGGATAAATCACATGTTACAAAAACAAACGTTAACTCAACTACGCACACTGAGACTTACCGGTATGGCCGACGCACTAGAATTACAATGGACTCAACCTCAGACCTACGATGATATCAGCTTTGATGAGCGTCTTGCACTGATGGTTAATCAAGAAGTCACCTCGCGTGATAGCAAACGATTAAAACGGCTATTAACGACAGCACGTTTTAAGTTGTCTGCCACGTTATCGGATATCGATTACAGCCATCCTAGAGGGCTAATGAAAACGCACGTTGCCGCGTTACAGACGGGGGACTGGCTGGTTAAAAAACGTAACTTACTCATCACCGGGCCAACAGGGTGTGGCAAAACTTATTTAGCTTGTGCGATGGGAAACTTTGCCTGTCATCAAGGGTTAAGTGTTCGATATTATCGCGCAACCCGTTTGTTCGAAATGTTAACCATTGCACACGGCGATGGGAGTTATTTGAAGCAGGTTAATCAACTGGCAAAAGCGGACGTGTTGATCCTTGATGACTGGGGGTTAGAAAAATTAACGCAAAGTCAGCGTAACGATTTATTAGACATTATGGAAGACCGGCACGGGAATAAATCGACGCTTGTGACGAGTCAATTGCCCATTTCAAAATGGCACAATTACCTCTCAGATGCGACCTTGGCGGATGCGATACTTGACCGTTTGTTGCACAATTCACATAAGCTAGAATTGAAGGGTGAATCAATGAGAAAAATGATGTCTTCATTGACTGAAGATGAACACTTAGGGTAAAAAGGAGGGGACCCAATGCTTAGGGGCGGTAGAGCGTTCATCTTCCGTCGGAATGAGCGTTCAACTTCCCCCGGAATGGGTGTTCAACTTCGTCGGAATACACACCTTCTTGCGGTTAGTTTCTAAGGCTCATATTATCCTCATGGCAGCATAAATTCAATTATACGAGGTATAAATATGTGCAAACGACACACTATTACTGCACTACTAATTTTAATTAGCTCATCACTGTATGGAGGAAACACTATGGCTCAAAATATACAAGAAACAAACAAAGAACTCATTGGAAAATTTGCAGAAGAAGTCTTTGTGAAAAAAGACTTAACGAAGCTAGATAAATATATGCACCAAAATTACATTCAACATAATCCACTCGTAGAACAAGGGCTAGAAGGATTCCGTGTATTTTTTTCAAACTGGTTTTCGGGTGTTCCAGACTTTAATTATACATTGAAGAAAATTATTGCCGATGAAGACAATGTTTGGGTGTACGGCACTTACTCAGGAACCCACAAAGGTGATTGGCTGGGTATCCCTGCAACCAATAAACCCTACGATTTTAATGCAGTTGATATCTTTCGCATAGAGAACGGTAAATTGGCCGAACATTGGGATGTTCTTGACATCTATGGTTTGTTCAATCAGCTTGGTGTAATTAAATAATTTGATTAAAAACCTGTAGTGCTTATAGATCTGCTACAGGTTTTCAAACCTTGTATCTTTTTTGCGGCGAGCCTAACGTCCTTAATCAGCCGGATTTTTTGTGAAGCCATTTTTCGTGTAAAAGGAGC
>CAZWUO010000281.1:0-3663 GCA_964636675.1 uncultured Ectothiorhodospiraceae bacterium | reverse complement strand
ATCCACGCACCCGTGATGGGTGCGACAGAGAGCGGATTAACTAAAGAGGCAGCGGAGACAGTTTCAATCCACGCACCCGTGATGGGTGCGACAAGCTGATCCGTAGATTTCCGTCATTCGTCGCCAGTTTCAATCCACGCACCCGTGATGGGTGCGACTTGCAAAAATCCTAAAAGAAGAAGAGGAAAAAATCGTTTCAATCCACGCACCCGTGATGGGTGCGACGATAACTGACCTTACTTCAGGCGCGGAAGATTTAGTTTCAATCCACGCACCCGTGATGGGTGCGACCACTCAATCTTAACGCTCTAATTGTTAAAGAACAAATAGCAATTTTCCGCTAACCGGGTTCACTTTTATAGAATAGGAATAACTATTGAGACAATATATGATGTATGTTAAATAATTCAACATGTTATATCTCCGCTAACCTCCCAGGGATTTGATGAGAGCATGGGGTTAGCGATTAAAGAATCAACGCATCTTTAACCGGGTCGGCTACAGGCTTGGCTCCAATATGTTCTACTTTTTGCCGCCCTTTTTTTCCCAGCATATAAAACCGAAGACTGTCTTTTTTAGGATCAATAATATCTATTAGTGCATTTTTTAACATTACAAATTGCGCAGGGGTAACTTCGCATTCAAAGACTGAATTTTGCACACGCATTCCATAATCTAAGCAAGTTTTTGCAATGTGGCGTAATCGTTTTACGCCTCCGTCAGAGGTAACGTTCACATCATAGGTAATGAGTACCAACATAATTATTTAAGCAAAAAAGGAGGATAATATTCAGTGTCTCCCCGTATGTGTCGGGCCAATAACATGGCCTGACAATGAGGTAGTAAACCGATAGGTACTTGCTCGTCAAGATACGGGTGTTTGATTTCAACTTGTTTGCGTTCTTGCCATGCCGTTAATACTGCTTTTCTCGCATCATCTTTTAAGCGCACCGCTCCACTGGCTTCGGTAACAAAGTCGTTGACTTGTATTTGCTGACGATTAATTAATGTCAGTACAAAACGATCCGCCCAGGGTGAGCGAAATTCCTCCAGTAAATCCAGTGCAAGACTCACTCGACCCGGTCGATCTTGATGTAAAAAACCCACGTAGGGATCAAGACCAACACCTTGCAATGCAGAAGAACATTCATGTGTGATGAGCGTGTAGGCATATGATAATAGCGCATTCACTGGATCAGTCGGTGGACGGCGTACTCTGCCGCCAAATGAAAACCCACTGCCTCTTAGCAGTTCATTGAATACACCAAAATAACAGCTCGCAGCATCACCTTCTATGCCCATCGCCTCACCAACCGATTGTGCATGTTGTGCTCGCCGTAAACTGCTTGCCAGTTTTGTAACGGCTGCACTCAATATTGCATTCTCGCCGTGATTGCGAAGCTCACGCATCAGCACTGAACGTCCGTTGGTAATTTTTGCAGCGACCATAAGACGCGCAATATTCACTGACTTCTCATCATCATCCGCCCAACGATATTGTGTACGGCGCAATAATACATTACCGGTTTGCTGACCTTGCACACGCGCAAGAAATTTTCCGTATTCGGTATAGAAGGCCAAACCAATGCCCTGTTCACCGCAATACCCCATGAGAAAGGGCGATACGGATACTTGACCAAAGCAAAGAATATTACTAATGCTAAGCGCCGGAAACTGACCCAGTTTGTCCTTACCCTGTTTGATAACAATCGTTTCGCGTTCTTTATGCAGGTAACTTTCCTGGCGCGTTATATAAAGAGTATTTAGTAGTTTTTTCATTGCTCGTCTTGAAATAAAGTGTGGATATATTGTGCCGAATGATCACGTCGAAAAATGTCAGGTTCACACAAATCCTTGAGTGAACATGCGCGACAGCGTTTGATTTGATCCGTCGGTGCCGGCGTCATTCCAGAGGCCAATATAGCATGCGCACCGTCAATGGTCGCAACCGTGGTAGCGCGCAATGCTTCATCAATTTGAATGACTTCCCGGCGATGCACTTCCCAGTACCAGATAGCCCCTTCGGTCACGCTTGTATCTCGCATCTCTTCAATGCAAAGCGCCTGCGCACACACCTGCACACGATCCCAGTCTTCGATTTTTGGTTTGCCACGTTTGTATTCGACGGGCCGATATTGTGGTAGATCACCCATTTCGATTTCTAATAAATCCATTTTTCCAACAAGCTTGTAGTGATGCGACCGCAACATCACTGCCCGCTCATAACGTATTCCTTTGCGCTGCTCTGCTACCGCAGAATCAACACGTTCGTGCAGAATATTGCCTTCCGCCGTAAAACGATTATCTGCCCAGGCTTGCTCAACATGGATTAACGCGAACTGACGAGGACAGTAGGCGTAATGTTGCAAAGCAGAGAGCATGATGGTTTGTGTATCATCGCTCATTTTTAAGGTCTTTCATCTTTTTCTATTAGCGACTCTTGTTTTTCCAGTAGCTTGTCAAAATCCGATTTGAAAAGTCTATCTTGAACAATACGGTATTTTTCAAATTCACTTTCTGAAAATTCTTTCGCTATTTTGGCCGTGACTTTTCCCGCATCTTGTAATATTTCGCGTTCGTCAAACTCAAGAAACAGGTCCAGTCGTTTAGCCCAGTCCTCCATGGTCATGGGGATTTTTCGCTTGGCACGTTCTTCTGCTAGATCAAGATAGGCATTGACGATTCTACCCAGTGATTCAAGTTCATCTTTGTTCAAATAGTTTTTGGCAATACTCACATCAGTTTTAACGATTTTTCCGCTGGGTGCCTTATCCCAAGAAGTCAAACCCATGTGCGTCTTCTCACTATCAGCGCGTTGCATAATCAGCTCTGCCGCAGTATAACCATGTATACCAAAGTGCAGTTTATTTTGCACCTTGGCAAAGAAATTTTTAGTCGCCTCAGCATCTATATTGTAATCCAGGCTGGTCGCATAAATATCAGTAATTTTTTGATAGAAACGACGCTCGCTAAGCCGGATTTCGCGAATTTCAGCCAGTAGACTTTCAAAATAGTCTTCGCCTAGAAAAGAACCATTTTCGAGACGTTTGTTATCCAACACATAACCTTTGATAGCAAATTCGCTAAGCACCTGGGTTGCCCACTGGCGAAATTGGGTGGCGCGTTTGGAATTAACGCGATAACCGACTGAGATAATCATGTCTAAATTATAAAAATTGGTTGGTTTAGTAGAAAATTCGGAAATTCCGAATTTTCTCAAGGAAGTGCTTGCATCCAGTTCATTATCGACATAGATATTTTTAATATGCTCATTAACCGTGGATACCGATTTGCCAAACAACTCTGCAATCAGTTTTTGAGTTAACCAGACGGTTCCTCCTTCAACCCGAACCTCAATGCTGTCTTCGCCAGCCTGAGAGGTAAAAATCAGAAACTCAGCGGTGGAGTTACGGATGAGTTTTTTCATATAGGTACCTTACGCATTCCCCAGATTACCGTCTACCGTGTCCTGCTCTCGCTCCTCACCTGCGTCAGTGCAGGCGACCAGAGCGTGAAAATAAGGGAAGAATCAGTTGAGATGTAGGCAGAATCAACATTATTATCTACCCCAACATTCTAATAAGCTCTGCCGCAGTATAACTATATATGGTCGCTCCCGGCGTCCTGCCTCACGCGACACTCGCACATCCTGTGCAGCGCAAA
>CAZWUO010000280.1:0-3674 GCA_964636675.1 uncultured Ectothiorhodospiraceae bacterium | reverse complement strand
CCATACTGATCATTAAGTCTTGAAGTGCTGTTACGCTTTGCTCGTCGGTGTTGGCAGGGCAATCGCCCTTCAATCTCTACAATGTAGAGCATGATCGAAACATTTTCGCTTCATTTAGACTTATTAACACAAAAATAATTTAATGACTTCTTTGGGGTAATGCCACTAACTATAATGATACTTAATCATTGTTTATAACTACAATCACAAGGAAGTTAGATGGCTATTGCATTAACAAAATCAATCGAGAATAGTTTTCGTGAGATGGAAGATCCCAGAAGAGAAACAAAAAATAAAAATCATAATTTCATAGAAATTTTGGTTATTGCCCTGTGCCGTGCCATTTGTGGCGCTAATCATTGGACAAGCATTGCAGCCTATGGTCGAGCCAAAGAAAATTGGTTTCGAACCTTCTTAGAGCTACCTAACGGCATACCTTCACACGATACTTTCAATGACGTATTTGAGAAGATCTGCGCCGAAAAATTTGAGGAATGTTTTGTTAAATGGGTTGCCTCTATTGTCGATTTAGTTCCCGGTGAAGTGATATCCGTCGATGGAAAAACATTACGTCGCTCTCATGATAAAGAAAATGGGAAATTGCCTATTCACATGGTTAGTGCTTGGTCCACGAGTAATGAAGTCGTCCTTGGTCACTATGCCCTGGCTTATTTTTTTAGAGGATCAACCCGCCAACTTGCAGACCCCAACATGGCGGTAGAAGATGTAGGATTTCGTTGCGCGAAAGATGCGTCCTAGTACATATTGTTAGCACTCACAATTAGTATTCCATGGTGATCCCAAAAAGCAATGCCTGGCCGGCTAAATCTGAATTGCTCGTGGATTCTTTAGCCGTCAATAACATATACTCCGCAGTGAAGAAGATGTTTTGAATCGCAAAATCATCGTATAAATTCCGCATTGCTTTACGATCAAAGTGATTGAGCAGAAATTGCATGCCTATCCTGATATAATTTTGTCCGACATAGCCATTCACCGTCTCTTGTTCCGTGATTTTTTGCACATAAATCAACTGCCTAATTCCCGCGCCTATATAAGGCACCACCCATTGTTGACTAAATATTCTGCCACGTAATGTTAGATTTATCGAGAGCGGATAATACGCTAATGTAACCTCTCCGCCACGCATATTATTCAATGGCAAATCGCCTTGACCTTTGCTATAGACATAACTTCCATCAAGACCAATTTCTAAAAAATGCAACACCCGGTAAGCAATGAGCTGAGATCCCATCGGTGAATACTGAGACCCATAATATTCGGCCCAATTTGCCAAGTCGGGCTGAAACAAACCCAGTTTAGTTTCCGTTGTCCAACGAATATCAGGCCTTTTAATTTCTGCACTCGCTAAACTAACGGATAACACCAACACAATAGTAAAAACCAAAAATCGAATCATCGTGATACCATCCAATAGATGGGAACACAAAAAATAAATAACGAGAAAATAATAATTAATAAAAAATAAGATAAAAAGGCATGCTTATCCAAGTGCAAGGCCACTGGAAGCATCGTTGAGAAAACACGAATAGATATATTTTTGAGTATCGGACTCCTATCGACTAATGTCGTCATCAATGGGCCCGCAAAATAGTAAAGCTCTACCAATAGCTCTCCTACTATATTCGTGTTTAACACTTCGTCACGATATGCACGAAGTTGATCTAACTCCGTATCAGAATGAACTTCCAAATTTTCGATAAAACAATTTTTATCGACCAAGGCAGGATAAGCGATTACTCTTTCAGGAATCGCAAACACGACATCAGATAAACTACTTTCTACTTCTTCACTCAGCGCTTTAGTCTGCAATAAACCCGGTTCAAAATAGCTTTCATTACCATATGCGTCGCGAACTGCCACGGTAAAATGGAGCGTCTCTTGAAAGACCGCGGTTACTGCTATTTGATAAGTTTTATCATTAACTGCATCGGAAATATCAAAAGAGCTACTGGTTAATAACTCGGAAATATTTTCATTCGTCGAATCAACGCCGTAATAGACATAATACCCAATAGCCCCACTGACTGCATCCCAAGAAAGCGCAATAAGTTGATTAGAGACCTGAGTACCTAAACCAGCCGGTGGCGTTGGCATCTCCAAGCTAGAAACTATGTCAGTTATCGTGGCCGATGTGGTGGTTGCAACTTGGGAGCTAATGAGACCCGCGTCTACATCATCTTTAGCAAAACTTTGTGTCGCATAATAAACCTTGTAACTCCCAATAGTGTCGGCATCCTTTTGCATGACATAGGATTGATTCGCATCCCAAGTCAAGGTTAAGCTATATGCTACATCCGACGTAGCATCGGAGTTAGTAATGCTCACATCATCTGCTTCGATATTAAGAACGGGGTAAGGATGTTTATCCCTTGTCGAACCACCAAAAGCGCCGGCATCTGCGATATTGTTGTTATCATTTATAATAGAATCACTGCCATCACCCGCATCTATGCATGCTGAGCCTGTCTTCAAGTGAAAATCCATGACTGGATCGTCATTGGTTTCCGGGGGGTGTACAAACAAAGGATCTCCGGTGCTCGAAGACATACCAACTGCGCCATCGTTGGTATTATTAAACCAACAATTATATGATATTTGAGTATCAAATATATCATCCGGATCAATCGCTAACGCATTGTCCGAAAAAATATTATTGACAACCTCTAGTAAACCAGAACCATTTACAATTGTTGCATCAATGGCGACACCATTGTTATAAAAGGTATTGTTTTTTATCGTCAACGCAGAGTTATCATTAAAGAGGATAGCTGTATTATCAACACCCATATTAAACACATTAAATTGGATATTAATATTGTTTCCAACATCAACCATTTGGATTGCCAAAGTAGCATCAAAAAAAGTAAAATTTTCTATGTTAATATTCCGCACAAAAGCCAAATCAATAATTGGATCGGCAGAATCAGTGGTTAATATCGTACGTGAAGTTACTTTGCCTCTTAAGCTTAAATCATCGAATAGCTCAAGTGTATTGACGGTATAAGTTCCCGGTTCTACCTCAATGACATACGTTGTATCAGCTGCAAACTCACCGTTGTCAATACCATTTGAGATACCTTCGAGTGCCTCCTCAATCGTCGCATATTCATCACCAGGAACGGTATAAAGAATTTCTTCCGCGGCTAAAGCCTGAGCGAGAAAAAATAAGAGGATAGACCTAAGAAATAATTGCATTTAATTTGCTTTATAGCGTATGTCAAGAATATAATAAATTACATCACCTTTGGGCGATTTTACCACAACTTCATCCCCAACTTGCTTTTTTAACAAACATTTCGCCATTGGAGAATCAATGCTAATCCAGCCTTTTGCAGGATCGCATTCATCGGATCCCACGATGCGATATTCATAAACTTTTTCAGATTCATCTTCCAAGTTAATCCAGCAGCCAAAGTACACTTTATCTTGGTCCTGAGGAATCGTATCAACCACGATTATTCCATCTAAGCGCTTACGCAAAAATCGAACTTTAGAATCGATTTCTCGCAACATTTTTTTTCCGTAAATATATTCGGCATTTTCTGATCGATCACCTTCAGCGGCGGCAGCAGAAACCTTTTTTACGATCCCTGGACGCTTTTTCTTCCATAAAAAATCGTGCTCCTCAATAAGCTTTTTTTTTCCCTCCG
>CAZWUO010000279.1:0-3679 GCA_964636675.1 uncultured Ectothiorhodospiraceae bacterium | reverse complement strand
AGAGCGAGGATGGCTATAGGCTCCCGCTCTTTATTACTGGAGGTTTTACCATGAGTGAACCACGCGCACCTTATTACGCCCCTTCGGGGGCGGCTCCGGCCAGCCTGGAGGCGTTTACTAATCGCCCCTGTGCTTTGCCTTATTGTCACCCGGACTACCGGCCACCGACCTCGGAGGAAGTCACGGCGTTAATAAAATTAGCTGGCTGGTCTCAGCGAGAAGTTGCCCTGATTGCGGGCGTGAGCTACACCCAGGGTAAAGGTAGTGCTACCGTTCGCCGGTGGCAGGCACCCGTCGATAAATCCGAGCATCGAGCTATTCCCTATGCCGCGTGGTTTGTGCTACTGGAACATGCGGGCGTGGTTACAGTGGATGACGCTCTGATCGCGTTTGAACGTTACGCGCAGAGATAAACAGTGTATATTTTAAGGAGAGATTATGAAGACTCAACTCGATGAAGTAATTCGTACCCGTCTGCGTAAAAAAATGGAAGAACAAATAGCAAGAGCCAGAGAGCACAGCGAGGTTGCCCCTCAACGCTTTTTAGATGCCTGGAAAAAGGGTGTCGCCGTTGTGGGAAGGTCTTATTTTAAGTGTGAAACCCCATTACTTGCTGATCAGGTTGTGAAGCCTGCGGCTTCTTTGGAGGAAGTAACAATCAAGTGGCAAGTGTCTCCGGACTATGAATATATTTTGGAGAATATCGGCGTGTTGTCCGGCGGGGAAAGCGCACTATTAGCGACCATGTGCAGTTTTTATAATAATGAGTGGGGTGGCGATCTCATGCGCGAGTGCGGGCTGAATGGCATGGCTGATGTGGCGGCCAAGCTGGATATGGATGAAACTCAGATTGTGGCCGATTTGCTGCTCTATTACACTGGATGGTAACTGTACTAAATTAAAGGGACTTAAAATGACTCGGCGGCAGGATATCCAAACCGTTTCTGAAAGAGAATTGATCGAAGACTTCTCAGTAAGCTTTTGGCTAAAACGGCAAATAATTGAAAGCAAATCCCGCGATCCTCTTGATGCTCTTCGGGATGCAACTCTATTGGTTCAGGTGCTGGAACAACGCTGCATTGAACTGAAGACTATTACGGTTCAGTAGGTTACGCGGACAGCTTCCTGCAGGAAGCCAGGTGTAACCTTTTTTAAACTACATGGAGGTTAGAATTATGCTCGTACTTGGACGTGAAACCGGACAATCCCTATATATTAAACTGGCGGATCATGTCGATCCAAATATGACGGTGAGCGATCTCTTTTCAGAAGGGGCGATTAAAATTAGTTTGTCCGGAGTGAAAAGCGATCATGAGGCCGCTATCGGGATCGAGGCATCCAAGGCTTTTTCAATTCTCAGGGAAGAATTGCTTTGACTGACGCCTTTCAAAACAAACCACCTTTAAGGTTCTGGCAGATCGTTTTGCGTACCGGCATTGTGCTGGCCGGTGTTTTTCTTATCATGCTGGGGTTGTTTACGTTTATCTTGCGGCCTGAGGTTATCTCGGTGGTAGTGTTGGGGCTGGGTCTTTTCCTCATTGTTTCCGCCCGTTGGATCGCTGTTCCAGGCAAACCAGCAAGCGAGTCAAGGCAAGCCCGAGGAAGAAAGAAAACGATCAGGATGATGAGTTTGATAAGGCTTGTTCTGGATTGTCCGGTGCAGATATAACCAGCACCCATTATCATCTTAGCCATAGCGATGATTAACGATCAAAAACAAAATTACCCTCTTAATAGGTTGTTTTTGATGGGTGTTTCCGCTTTATTCCTAAGCGCGGAATTCGCGTTAATTCATTGGCCGCTCGGATAGGTGTTTGTCTTGAAGATCACTACAATGCAAACCACCAGTAGTTTATTGGGTCACACGGCCAGATGGATGCCTGCGCCCAGGTGTAACCCACTAAGAAAAGGTTACATGGCCAGCTCGCCGACGCCAGTGAAATGTAACCTTTTCTTAGTGGGTTACACCTGGCCCGTCTCGATGGGCTAATTTGTGACCTCTTGATCGATCCTTTATTTACGACCATACTGCAAAAAATACCCACAGCAGAGGGAAAGAAAAATGGCTGATCCAATCAAGCGCCTCAAGGAAATACAGCAGAAAATAGCGGCATCTGGAAAGAAGCAGACCGCAGAAATTATTCAGCTTCCGATCTGGCCAGAACCGACACGCGGCTTACCCAACACTATCGCCCGTTCCGCTCTGTTCAATGTTAGATTCAAGAAAACTCCCCGCCAGCAGCTTAAAAATCACGTTGTTTCCGCTTTGAGTGGAATTAATATCACCTATACAGGTGAAGAATTACGTCAAGATGATGAAACGGTTTTACTCCAGTTGTTGCATTTATCGAGGTTGCAACCTCTGAACGACTCAGTACGTTTTACCCCATATTCTTTTTTAAAGGCTGTTCGGTGGCCTACTAGTGGACAGAATCACTATAGGCGGCTTTCTGATTGTATTGAGAGGTTAAACGCGAACGGCTTAACCGTTAGCAGCAAATCCATCAAATACGGCGGTTCTTTAATCCGTAAATTTACCTATGTTGATGATGATTCTGGAAAGAATTTGAGGGAATGGGTGGTATGGCTAGAGCCAGAAATAGTAAAACTTTTTTTGTCGGACGACTATAGCCGTATTCATTGGGAGCAACGATTGGTACTTAAGAAACCTATTGCTCAGTGGTTGCACTCTTTCTACACTGGACATGAAAAACCTTTTCCAATGAAGGTTGCGACTATTATGTTGTTGTCAGAAGCCGCGACTAAACGGCTTGCTAGTTTTAGAGAAACATTAAAAAAATCTCTTGATGATTTAGTAAAAATTGGGTTTTTGGTTGATTACTGGATTGACCCTGAAACTGACCTAGTTCATGTCATTAAGTCGTAAAATATTAGAACGGCGCGGCTTTTTTAATTGCTGGCGTATCAAATCGCTCTTTCCTGCGCCTGCGGGGTGAAAAATAGTTGCATTTTGGCACCAGAGCCTGGTCATCGGAGCCGGTCCTCTATATCGTTATTTCGCCTCATTTCGGACTACTGACATATCACGGATGCTCAGGTGATCCGTAATAAGTCAGTACTGGCTTATTAAATCGCCTTAGCCCGCTGCTCTGTGACTGGAACTGCTGACCTATCACGGACGACTACTGACCTATCACGGAAGAACCACTGGTTTATCACGGACGAATTACTGACATATCACGGATCTTGGTTTTTTATTTCTTTTTATTTATCATGTACTTATTTGCGATTTTAGAATCACTAATCTTTCCTAATCTATTTTAATCATATTGAACCCTGTGGATAACTTAACGCCTGTGGATAACTTATCTTTCGCGCACTTTACCGAGAAGACAATCACCCACCCTTCGCCATCCCTGGCTTCGCCCCGCTTCGCGGCCTCACACGCCTTCCCTGGCGTGTTTACAATGAATCCTACCGGATGCTATTGAACGCAACTGGCAAGCCCTCAGGACGGCTCACGCCGTGATAGAACAGGGGAGCACGAAGAAAACCCGGTTTAGCAGGGCGCGTGGTCAGTTTGAAGCGACAACAAGCCCTATTCTCGCGCTGAGACTTCCGTAGAGCCTCATACAGCCGATTGCAAGGTTCGGGGGGACACAGAGACGACTAAATAAGGCTCCCGTGTTCCTCAGTCCGCTATCGCTCCCCTGCGGCC
>CAZWUO010000278.1:0-3688 GCA_964636675.1 uncultured Ectothiorhodospiraceae bacterium | reverse complement strand
AACGCAGGCAGGGCTAAAATTAGCCAAAATCAGGCAATAGATGAAAGATCAACAGACCCTACTAGCATTAGAGTCTGATTATATCCCTCTATAGGGATATTCAGACTTCTACAGCTGCTCGGTATACTTTCAAACCAGATACAATGCCCTTGTATATTATAGGTTATTAATTTTTATGAATAGCAAATCTGCAGCAATGATGAAGTCCTGTATTGGCAAAGTGGCCACCGGCCCTGAATACAGCAAAGACCTCAGTTTTGACGAAGCCTATGCTGCCATGCAGTATATTCTTGATAAAGACGCTGATCCGGTTCAAGCTGCAGTGTTCTTTATTGCCTTGCGCATGAAACGCGAAACAATGGATGAAAACAAGGGCATATTAAAAGCCATTATTGATGGTGCCAATATTGTCACTGCCAATGTTGACGAGCTTGTTGATGTTGCCGACCCGTACAACGGCCACAACCGCAGCTTGCCCATTTGTACATTTATCCCCCCTGTTTTAGCCGCCTGTGGCTTACCCGCGGTATCGCATGGGCTGGAAACCATTAACCCCAAATACGGCATTACCACGCATAAAGTACTGGCAGCCGCTGGCCTTAATGTTAACTTGTCATCTGCAGAAGCGGTTGCACAAATTGAAAATCCCGATATTGGCTGGGCTTACATCGACCAGCAAACCTATGCACCTGATTTGCACAATTTAAAAGATTTAAGAGAACGTATTATCAAGCGCCAGGTTATCACCACGGTTGAAGTATTGATTGGCCCAATACGTGCGAAAAAGCATACCCATTTGCTGACGGGGTATGTACACAAGGCCTATCCGCCTGTTTATGCCGAGCTGGCACGCTTTGCAGGCTTCGACTCCGGCATGATTGTTCGCGGCGTAGAAGGTGGTGTTATCCCATCTCTACAACAGGCACATAAAGTATTTGGTTATACTGATAACGGTGAAGAAATACCGCAAACATTTGACCCAGCTAGCATCGGAATAAAGCAGGATACACGCGCTGTTCCAATCCCGGAATCAATACCGGCGGGTAAGGATGACAAATGCAAAGAATTTGATGTTGATGCCGCTGCCAAGGCAACAGCAGAAGCAGGCATTGCTGCACTGAAAGGAAATAAAGGCACTTCCTATGACAGTCTGGTATACTCCTGCGCCATTGTTTTAGCTCATACCAGAAAATTTAAAACCGGACGAGCCGAAAACTTGTCTGCTGCGGCAGATAAGGTACGAAAAATCTTGGATTCGGGTGAAGCCTATACACGGTTCACTGGGGTCAAGTAAGACTATAGTTTAACTTTTTTTGATAATCAGCTGATTTAACAGGAGAAATTCATGAATCAAGAGTATTATGATGCCGTTACTAAAATGGAAGAAATGGGTGTAGACCCTGAATATATTCAAGGATGGCAAGGTGGATATGTATTAAACCCGGAACGCGAAGAGCAACGCATTACTGAAGCTTATAGCGCGGGCTATGAAGATGGTAAAGCAAAAACCCAGGATAACTTTGGTAACTGGACTAAATAAAGTCCTGTTTGCTTTAGCATTGCAAGAAAGCGGATACAGAGCCCTGTATCCGTTTTTTTAGTGCCAGTTTCTTCTTCTTTTTACTGGCACTTATGATCTTTTTCTAGCAGGTTAAAACCACAAGCTCTTGCGAGGTAAAACCAGTTATTGAATACCCGTCTCTTTACCTTTACGGACACTTATGATGTTTTTCTCTCAGGTTAGAACCACAAGTCCCTGCGAGTGATGTTTTTCTAACAGACTAGCACCACAAGTTCTTGCGAGTGATCTTTTTCTAACAAGTTAGAACCACAAGTCCCTGCAAGTGATGTTTTTCCAGCGTGTTAGAGTCACAAATTCTTACAAACCTTCACCGACTTAGCTTCCTAAGCTCTTTAAGCTCCTTATTCACCTGCTCAAGCGCTAGCCGCCCCACCGCTACATCGGTCACATCGTAAACAATAATCCCGATATGATCGACCATCCCATCCGCCGAACTTAGCGGCAAAAAGGTAATATTCTGGTACATAAAATCAGCCGTACCGGTAATTGGCCGGTAATTTTTAAATTTAAACAAATATGGGCGCTGTTCCCAGGTTGTAAAAGCACTGTTATTCAACTGAAAAACCGACCTTGTTTTATTTCTTAACCAATCTTCAGGCAAATCATTAAAGCGATCAAACAAATTAGTGCCAATTACATGCTCACCACGGATACCACTGTGGTTGGTCATAAAGTCATTCCAGACTTTTATTGTAAAATCTTCATCCAGCACAATTAAACCTACATCAATAGAACGCAACATGCCCATTAAACGGTTTAATTCCTTTACGTCAATTTCACTCATGAGATTAATCCACCAGGTAAGAAACAAGTTCGTCTAAAGGTTCAATTGAATCTTCGGTAAACAGTAATAACAAATCACAACTGATATTTTTATCTTCAATTTTATAGCCCATTTCAATCGTCAGTGTTTTTGTCCAGCGATTTGCGTTTTGGCCAAGTAAATCATCCACTTTAACATGCCGACCAATCACCAATGGGTGTCCCTGGCTAAAGCTGATATCCAGTTGCTCAGCAATGCCTTTTAAACAGGCACCAATCAGAATATTGGCAATATCCATTAGCAGTTCCACCTGCACGGCTTCATCAATATCACCGACATACTTCATTAAATCCGCAATATCTTCAAAGCTGGCTTCGTTAAAGATAAGCAAAGCTTCACCTGCAATACCGGCACCAATAAAACCCTGACATACACCAGAGACCATATCATTATCATCCACCTGCTGAATGGCCATACGCAGTTCAGACACTTCGATCATATTCACCAATGGAATAGGCATAACAACAAACGAATCTAAAAGCTTTGCAAGTAAATCGGCTGCACGCCCCATCGCAACATTGGCAATCTCCTGATAACCTTCCTGGTTATCAGGTTTACTCCCGGCAACGTCAAGCGAGGTGAGTGCTTTCGTTGATTTAGTGGCTATTACTTTGGCATTCAGATCAAAAATAGCATGTGCCCGAAGTACCTCACTCAACTCCTCTTTATTGATCGGCTTTTTAACAAATTCCAGTGCCCCCATTTCCGTAACACGCTGAACCGCAAGGGGCTGGATATCACCGGATACCACAATCACGATCACTTCAATATCCTGCTTGATAATGGCTTCCAGCGTCTCATATCCATCCATTACCGGCATATTCAAATCCAGAAACATCACTTTGGGCGCATCTTTAAGCAGAACTTCAATTGCTTCTTTGCCATCGGCGGCATTTAGAACTTCAACGTCCCATTCGGGCGGCAAGGCACGTGTCATTTGCTTACGTGCAAAGCCAGAGTCATCGGTAATCAGTATTTTGGTGGGCATTGAATGCGGCCAGTTCCTTATTATCAGGTTCTTGTACTTAGACTAAGTATCGGCATGCAGGCCTGAAATATTTAGAGGAAGTTGCATATTTCACAATATTTGCAGTAGCTGTTGGCATAATCAGCAGCTAAATAATTTTACTTTGATTCTGTTGATATACATCATGATCTCGCTTGAATGGCAATGATAGCTTCGTTCCATTTTTGCATAATCAGGAAACCACCCATGCCCTCTTCCAATACTTATACTTTTAAAAATCTTTTTTTTGAAGCAACCCGATTATGTAACTATGCCT
>CAZWUO010000277.1:0-3751 GCA_964636675.1 uncultured Ectothiorhodospiraceae bacterium | reverse complement strand
GGTCAACAACATGCGCCGACTTTTTTATTGCGGCGAATGGATTGAAAGTCACTCTTTACACATTCATCTGCTGGCCGCCCCGGACTTCCTTGGATTCTCCAGTGCACCAGAGATGGCCAAAGACTTTCCAAAAGAGGTTAAACGCGGCATACAAATTCAACACGCGGGCAATCAGATCGTAAAATTTCTGGGTGGACGTTCGGTACATCCAGTAGGCGTTAAAGTTGGGGGTTTTCATCATGCACCAACTAAAAATGCAGCCAGCGAATTATTAAAACAGCTTAAAAAACTTTTGCCTCAGGTCAAAGAACTACTGCCCTGGGTAGCCAGTTTACCTTACCCACCGATTACCGGTGACTTTACCAGCGTCGCACTACACAGCCAAACTGAGTATCCCTTTATTGGCAAGCAAATAATCAGCAGTCTAAATCATGACATCAAAATCACCGAATATGATCACTCTTTCAAAGAACATCATGAAACACATTCAACCGCTTTATTCAGTCTATTAGAAAACAAACCTTATCTTGTCGGCCCATTGGCACGCATCAATTTAAACTACCCTCAATTACCGAATGAAATTAAACAGGCGATAGGTGAAACAGGAATAAGCTTTCCTAGCCAAAATATGTATCAGAGCATTGCCGCAAGAGCCATTGAAATCTGGTATGCCTTTATGGAAAGCATATGCATTCTTGAAAACTATCAACCAGCAATCTCGCCTTTTGTCGAGGTTAGCCGCACTAAAGCAGGAATAGCTTACGGTTGCAGCGAAGCCCCTAGAGGCACGCTATGGCATAGATATGAAGTGAATGCAAAAGGATTCATCGTCAATGCTCGAATTGTACCGCCAACCAGCCAAAACCAAGCACGCATGGAAGAAGATTTACGCGATTCAATTACTGAATTAGGCTTGGAAGAAGATGAAAATAAAATTCGTTTTCATGCTGAGCAAATCATTCGCAATTACGACCCGTGCATATCCTGCGCAACCCATTTTCTGGATTTGCGATTGAACCGAAAATATTAAGTCCCTCCCTAGCCTCTTTTCAAAGGGGAGATAATTAGAATAGTTTCATTTCAAGGACAGCTAAATTGTCTAAGATCAAAAAAACACTGATTGTTGGATTAGGCTCGCCCTACGGCGATGATCAATTGGGTTGGTTGATCATTGATGAGTTAACAAAACTACAAACAACACCATCAGGCTTAACACTTTTCAAAAGTAAAAATAATGGTTCAGACTGGTTTCACGAAATAAATAACCATCAGCAAGTCATTTTTATTGATGCCGTATTATCTAAAGAACCGATTGGTACTATCATTGAGATAACTGTCGATAATTTAAATAAACTCGCTAGCAACCGCAGTTCGACACATAGTGTAAGCTTAGGTGATAGCATTTCACTTGCCATGAGTCTTGATTTTTTAAAGGTGCCCGTTCGAATTATCGGAATTTCCATTGAACAAGATAATCACTTTGCAAAAATTAGCGACGAATTAATACAAATTATTCCTAAGCTCCAGCAACAGTTGTCTTCTCAGGTTAGCTTAATAAAACACGGTAGTTGAACAAAATAAATCCTCCAACATTCCACACTCCATCGGAGGTCGAGTCTTTGCCTATAGGGACGTAGGTATGGAGCGTGAGCAGGAGCGGAAGCTTTAGCCGGTCTGCCCAGAGCAAAACCACGATGGCTGTTAACCTTGTTGGTGCATTGACTATCCTCTTGCTGCGATGCTGAACTTTCGAGTATTTGCTGAATACTTTACCGGCTAAAGCCTCGACTTCCTAAAACGGAAATCATCGGCTAAAAACTTCATGAGAGATATTTTGCAACCATGGGGTCTATGCAGACTTAAATTTGGCAAGGCCCAGCTTTCGATGAATCAAAATATTCGCTAATAATACAATGATAAACCAAACACCGAATACGCCGCTGCCGCTAGCACTGCTATTGCTTGACCGAGCGCTGGCTGACAAACATGCTTCAGCGCTTATTGCTCCGCTCAATGTTGTTGTAGTACCTGCCGGACAGCTCAGCGCGCTTGCCGCACCAACGATATCGACATAACGGCCCAAAGGCGCTGCGCTGCACGCGGTCGCACCACTCGTTGCAGAGAAGTGTCCCAGTGGGCAAATCGTTTGCGCATCTTGTCCACTTTCCGCCACAAAATAACCTGGGGCAGCAGCAACACAGTCGAACACACCATACTTACCCGGTGGGCAACGAACCGCCCGAGTCGCATCATTCGGATACGCATCATTACTGTCGATAACCCCATCACCGTCAGAATCACTCGCATTGCTCGCTGCAACACCCAGAGCAATTGGGTCATTAATAACGCCCGACTCAGGATTCAAATCAAAAATATCATTATCGACTAAGCTTAGGATAATGGTGTTATTCACCCGATCGAGAACCGCACTCGAGGTATCCACACTCGCCACATCGCTCATGGTTTGCCACACGCCGGTGTTATCCAGTTTGCGAACCTCGGCATTGTCAGGAATCACCGTCTCAGCTGGTAACTGAATAGTGACCACGGTGTCCGCCATACCCCCATTATTCTGGGAAATCTCATCGACGCTAAAAAAATATCCACCCAAGGGATAACTATACGCACTATCAGGCGCAACTTCCGCGAGTTCAGTTGCTGACAGAATAACCACGCCATTCACCTTACCATTGTTAGGCGTGAGTTCTACATCCAATTCAGCGGATACGCCACCGTTGGTAATGGTGATAAAAATAAACTGTTCATCTGAGCATGCCCCATAGGGGTCACAGGCACGAAACTTAAAGGAGTCAAAACCACCTACATCGACAAGCGGCGTATACGTGTAACCACTCGCAATGTCATTATTAGAACCGGGTTCAGGCAGGCTCACACGACCTTTGGTCGCTTGCTCGGTGATCTCATAGGATAATAAATCACCGTCAGGATCATAGGCATTCATAATGCCCTGCAATACACCGCCTACGGCCACCGCAGCCGGTAGATCAAACGCCACAGGCGGCTCATTCTCAATATTAGTTGCCGACACTTGTTGATTCTCCAGTGGGGTCACCACAGGTACGGCGGGCGGCGCTGCCGCCATCTCCACTGCACCTAAATCACATGCGCTTGCGGGTCGTAGGTAGCTGCGCTGATCCGTAGCCAAACACCCTAGCGCAGCATCGATTGCGGGACTGCCCTCGGCTAATGCATGGGTAAACCCAGGCCCGCCATTATCCGCCAGCGCTAACAACAACGGATCCTGGTTTGCGAGATTAAAACCACAGCTTCCATCACTATCAAGATTATTACCCACGGTACTCAAATCCGCCGCCGCAGAGGTTGCGCAATCACCACCCATATTGTCACTCACGATGGAATCAGTAATCGTTACCATCGACGTTTGGTTGCGATCGTTAATACCGCCGCCACGAACCACCGGCGCCGAATTATCCGTAATCGTGCTATTCACTAGCGTAACAATAGCCTGATCCTCAATATTCAAACCGCCACCTGCGTCATACGCCGCATTGCCACTGATGGTGCTATTAATGATATGCAACTGGCCCATAGCGACATGAATACCGCCCCCCGTCGACATCGCTCGATTATGGCTAATCGTCGTATTGGCGACCAAGGCCTGGGGATAGGGATAATTGCTGTTCGAATAAAAAAGACCACCGCCTGCCAACACCCCCCAAGTACTCGAACTCATGCTGTTTTTAAGCACGCTGTCGCGTATTGTCAGAGG
>CAZWUO010000276.1:0-3829 GCA_964636675.1 uncultured Ectothiorhodospiraceae bacterium | reverse complement strand
CGCAGCGAAGGAGCGTCTCGACGCAGATGAGATCAAGCCCAGTGTCTTGCTTCTGACCGGCGGCGCGTCTCGCATGAGTTTTGTGCGGTCCGTCTGCAAGTCAACGTTTTCCGAGTCCGACGTTCGCCGTGATTCAGAACCGGAGTTCTGTATCGCCCGCGGTTTGGCTCGCTGGGGTCGTGTCGATCTTCGGACGACGGCGTTTCAGGAGGAGGTCGAAGGCTTCTTGTCCGAGCTTGATGAGATGATCGTCGCCGCGATCCCCCAACTCAAACAGCATCTTGGGCAATGCTTGGTTGCGGGTTTATGATGGACCCCGGTGGCATGGGTGAGATGGATATGACGCATCAAAAGCGCTTATCCATGATTGCTGGGTTTGTCGCATTTTTTGGTGCGGTCGCGATTGCGGTCTTTATTGATTGGGGGCCAGTGACCACAACAATGATCGATACTGCCGAACAGACACGTGCACTCGGGCTTGAATTATTAGGCCGCTCAATGCTCATTTTTGAAACCGCTGGTATTACGATTCTAACCGCGATGATTGCGGCGATAGCGGTGGCGATTAAACCTATTCCCCTAAAGCCCCATGCTAAGGACGATGTAAAGGATACGCTGAAATGAGTGTTGAACTTATCTGGGCCTTGATGACCGGTGCTGCTTTATTTGGTGTGGGTATTTATGGTGCACTGTCACAAACCAATCTTGTAATGATTATGATGGGTGTCGAGCTGATTCTCGCTGGGGCGCTACTCAACCTTGTGGCATTTTGGCGTTACCTGCATCCCGATGTTGCGGCCGGGCAAATGTTCGTATTAATCGTGATGACCGTGATGGCATTGGAAATGGCTGTGGGTTTTGGTATTGCTATCGCACGTTTTCGCAGCAAAGGCTCGGTCGAAATGGAAGAAGCTGCGGAGTTAAAAGAATAATGTCGGGAATGAGCTTAATCAGCAGCGTTATTCTTGCACCGTTACTCGCGGCGGCGCTTATTTTAATGCTCCGCAAACGCGCCTACGTCCTGGCATTATTGAGCGCCGTGCTTAGTTTGTTGGCCAGTTTAAGCCTCTTATGGGGTCCCGGTGCCGAGTTAATTTTACCTGGCTTGCCCAATATGCCGTTGCTGCTCATTGCCACCCCGCTGACCGCATTGCTTTCGACCATGGTGGCCGTTGTCAGTACCTTCGTGCTGGTATATGCAGCCGGATATATGGCGCAGGATAAAGCGCAAAATCGTTTTTTCGCGACCATGCTTTTATTTATTGCAGCGATGCAAACCTTGGTGCTCGCGGGTGATTGGATTTTGCTACTGGCGGCGTGGGAGATTATTGGTTTAAGCAGTTATTTATTGATTGGTTTCTGGTTTCAAAAACCGGGCGTCAAAGCCGCAGCAAGCCGCGCATTTTTAGTCACTCGCAGCGCCGACTTGGGGCTTTATATCGCGGTATTTATGTTGATTGCCAGCACAGGTTCCAGCGTTATCGAGGTCAGTTTAAATACCGCCGGTGGCACCGCCATTGTCGCCGGGCTTTTTTTGCTGATTGCTGCCATGGGAAAATCCGCGCAAACCCCCATGCACAATTGGTTGCAGCGCGCGATGGCTGGCCCTACACCGGTATCGGCATTATTGCATTCTGCAACCCTCGTCGCCGCTGGTGCCATATTATTAATTCGTACCGCGCCCATGTTACCGCCCGAAACGCTCGTGGTCGTTGGCATCGTGGGTGGCATTACCGCCGTAGTGAGTGGCTTGATTGCATTGGGTGAAACGGATTTAAAACGCTTGCTTGCAGCATCAACTTCGAGTCAATACGGTCTGATGTTATTGGCGATTGGTGCGGGTGTGCCAATCGCTGCACTGTTGCACTTAATCGCCCACGCGGCGATTAAAAGCGCGTTGTTTTTGGGCGCAGGTATCTTTCAGCACAGCCGCGACACTACGCTACTCGAAAAATTAAACGGTGTTGGCCGAGACCATCCGCGGATCTTTATAGGTTTCGCTATTGCTGCTTTGGCTTTGGCAGGCATCCCACCTTTAAGCGGGTTTTTTTCCAAAGACGCCATTATTGCCGCCACCATGACAGCAAGCCATGCGTGGTTATTCGCGCCACTTGCTTTAATCGGCACGTTGTTGACCGGTGCCTATATGGCGCGTGTTTTACGCATTTTATGGCAGGGCAGGGCGCAGAAAAAACCCCTGTTGGGTTTGTCGTGGATGGGGGCTGGTTTCGCTGGACTCGTGACCTTGGTGATTGTTTTGGGCGCGACATTTTCTTCTATTGAAACATCTCTCGCCATGCCCTTGGTAGCTAATATGATGGCCGTAGTGCTGGCTTTAAGCGCGACGTTCAGCGGTTTGATATTGGGCTGGTTTATTCCTGTGAAAACATTAATGGGGCCATTATTGGCCAGCGCGCAGCAAAGTTTTAGTATCGCAGGTGGCTTTGATAACTTATGTGTACGTCCCGCGTATGCGATCGCTAATGCGTGTGAAAAACTCGAACGCCGCCTTTATACGGCAGTATTAGCGGTAGGTCAAATGGGAATAAACATAGGCCATGTTACGCGGCGCAGCGATGAACAAGGCATTGATCGATTTATTTTTGCTTTGGTGCGCAATACCATCGACTTTGGCAACCGCGCTCGGGCTTTGCAAAGTGGTCTTATCCATAAGGAGTTGGCGCTAGCCACTATTGTTACGGCAGTGTTATTTATGCTGACATTAATCGCGTTAATTATTTATTAACGCGCAAGTGCTACTAGCCTCCCGCTTAAAACAAAGGGTATCAAGAGATTGTGCGGGGATGCACGGGGCCGGCGAAAGCGATGAGAGGAAGTATGGGTTCCTATGCGGGATATTCAAGACCGCAGGCCGGGGCTATAAGCCGGTCTCCTCCGGGTGTCAGGATAGCTAGCGGGTTGCAAAAATACAGAGCCCTTGTCCCTCACTGAATGCCAGTGATGCATGAACCTGGGAACCCTAGAATGCTTTTCCGTGCAGCAGCATGAACCAGAATTAACCTAAAAACAGGAGACGGCCACCATCGTATCGCTTACACTATTTTTACCCTTGCTCGGCGCTATATTGATTATGTGCCTACGGAATGTAGCTGCTGAAAAAATTCACAAAATTGGCATTGCCACGGGCGCATTGACTTTTCTGGGTTCTTTAGGGATGTGGGTACGCGGTGTTGCCGACACCGGTTTTGCCCAAGTTGAGCAAATAGATTGGATGCCATCCATCGGTGTGGCTTATCGTGTCGGTGTGGATGGTATTAGTTTGCCCTTAGTCCTGCTCACCACGTTTTTATTTTTACTGACCTTTATCTATTCGTCAAAAGTACGCGAGCGACCCCAGGCATTTGTAGTCTTAATGCTGATACTCGAAACCGCTGCCATCGGCACCTTTACGGCGCTGGACGCTATTTTGTTTTATGTTTTTTTCGAAGTGTCATTAGTCTCTATGTATTTCATGATTGCGGGTTGGGGGCACGAAGACCGCCAACGCGCCGCACTGATGTTTTTCATCTACACTTTGCTCGGCAGCTTGCCGCTATTGCTCGCTATTCTTGGTTTATATTTGGGTGGCGATACGCACACGTTTGATATGCGGGCGTGGATCGAAAACCCACCGCTAGAAGGTGGCGCGGCTATGCTCGCGTTGATCGCAATGTTGTTTACCTTTGCGGTTAAAATACCCGCCTTTCCATTTCATACCTGGTTGCCCGCCGCGCATGTTCAAGCACCGGCTGCCGCGAGCGTTATTCTCGCGGGGGTTATGCTGAAATTTGGCACTTATGGTTTAGTTCGTTTTGCCTTACAGATGACC
>CAZWUO010000275.1:0-3833 GCA_964636675.1 uncultured Ectothiorhodospiraceae bacterium | reverse complement strand
AGACTTGAGATGACCGCATGTTTTTTTTCTTTTATAACGATAGAATTAGTTGCTTTGTTTGCAAGATCATTGATATTAGTTATAACCTCTTTAAGCTGTTTTCCCTGCGTGTCATTTTCAGTGACTAGCGGCATATCCTCATTCAGTGAAATACTAACAGCCACTGCTATAAAGCAAACCAAAATAACCAGAGATATAGCAATACGCGTATAGTTCCATTCGGTTATCAATTTAGGTTCGTGTTTCTTTCTCGGTAACTCTTCATGTTTAGAAACGTTTAATTTGAAAACGACTTTTTTCTTTTCTTGATATTTGTCCGACATTGAAACTCTCAATCCTTCAATAAACAATAAAACCATGCTCTATAGAACATATAAGGTCAAATCTCATCATGTTCGTGTGGCAATATAACATTTTTATAAAATTATTTATAAGTAACCAATGCTTTTTGGTCTTGGAGCAACTAAAAAGAGTCGTAATCTACCTATTTATTCGCTATAAGCTACTGAGTGCTCCAATATAAATAGTAGTCTTTTAAACGATTTGGAAATACTGTCATCATAGGCGAAAAATGGCCATCAGCCGTCATTTGGTTTACGCTTGAAGTTATCCAGATACGTTTATCAATATCTATTTGCATGTTATCTAGTTTAGAAAAATGTGAATTGAAATATAATCTTTGTCAACTAAGACCGGCAAAAGGTAAGATAACCAGACCGAGACAATCACTTGTTATTTGCTCTTGCGAAGGCAAGAAGTGGAAAATAAACCTGGCGTTTAAAGAGCGGAAAGTTGAGTGCTGTGAAGCTAGTTTCTGCTGGAAAAAATAAAGCTTGGGCGCGGAGAACATAAGCTTGCGGAAAAGAAAAAGCATTTTTGATTTGTGCCAAGCTAAGAGCAGATAATAATAACCTGACGGTTCCTAAACGATTCGATTAAGATAAATACAAGTTCAAATGTTTTTTTCTTAAAATGTGCACTAAACTATATACCAAATTTGACATAACTTATGCTTCAAGTTCATAATGATGCAACCCAAGACCTTATAAATATCAAAAAAATAGATAATAATGGGTTTATGCGTCTGTTGGCTTTTATAGAACAGTTGAGGTCAGATAATAGGCTGATTTCTAAGCTTTTAGAGCATGGTTTTGGTGACGACAGGGACGGCCCTATCTCTGTTAAAAAGTGGCTTAGTATTCAAAAATTTGAACGTCAGCCAGTTTGGAGGCTGAGAGCGTGGGATTTAGAGAAACAAGGGCTAAAATACCGGATAATCTATCTATATTACTGGCGTGATCAAGAATATATTATTTTAGCTGTTGTCCACAGAAATGATTTAAATTATGACGAAACCAATGACCCAACTAGACAACGTGTTACTGAATGTATCAGACGAGAATTTCCCGACTGCTAATAACTTGGATTATTCTGTCTTTGGCAAGGGCAATGCAATTCAGGTTGTACAATCACAACCTGTCAACAAAACACCTTATGGTATTTTTATTTTAGATGCCTACCGCTCTACTAAACCTCAAAAAGACTCTTGCTCTGACTTTGATAAACTTCTTGCAACGGTTGAGGATGATGATACTCAGTCGGCAGAACTTAAAAAGGCTCGCAAGTGGGTCTCTAAAAAATTCTATGCTGAAGACCAAAGTTTAGCATCATTACGGCTTGCCGCAGGTCTTTCTCAGAAACAAATGGGCAAAATATGTAACATTGATCAATCACACGTTTCTCGTTACGAATCTGGAAAACACGAGCCATCGCTTACCATATCAGCATGTATGGCAAAAGCCCTAGGTGTTAATTTGGGTGTTTTTTTTATTGCTTGGAATAACACAAGGCAACTGTTGCAATCGGAGAGTTCTTGATGTCAAAACGCACAGTTCATGCTGTTTGGTGTGACGATGTTCGCCAAGAAGTTGGTAACAAACCCTCGTTAATGGGTGTTTATATTAATAGTATGGTATTCCAATCACTCCCAATAGTAATGCCTCGCTTATCTGTTTTTGTATGGATTTCTACTCCTAAAGAAACTCCTTTTGAGAAACTGGTTGTTAAGATTGTACGAGATGATGGCTTCGTTATAATTGAAGTCGACCCTAACATACAAGATATTGTTAACAAAAGTGACACGGAAAGTCGTATTGACTCAACTATGAATACGATCATCACAGGTTTGTCGCTTAGTGCAATTGAAATTCCTGAGGACTGTAAATATTTTAAACTTATTGTAGAAACTGAATCTGAAACTATTGAAAGTCAAAAAATGTATATTTTGACTAATGGAGCAGATGGTTAGCCAACAAGTCTTGATTCCTTCCGTACTATCTATGTGAAGCCGAAACAGCAAAGCATCGTGAAAATTAAACTCATGACAACTTTACAGTTCAAATAACTTTTTCATCAACCCGGCTGAGCGGGTTATGTCTCGGTTATGCAAAAATGAGGTAATGACACATGTCCAGTGATATGGTTAGCTTACTAAATCTTTTAGTTGTCCTGATTGGTGCAATCTTCGCGTATTACAGGTTCTTTCGTGAAGGATCTCATCACCAAAGAATAGAATTCGATATTGACTATATTGATTTAGGAACCAATGGTGAATATCGAATAATTGAACTTGGCGTTATAGCTGAAAATAAAGGAAATATCGGGCAAACGTTTGACCAAATTCGGTTGAAAGTACGGGGGATTAATGAGGGCGAAGAGCTACAGGAAATTAAAAATCATGAACCTAGGTTAAGCTTTCCGGAAAAACTCCCTGTTGTCGAAGTTATTCCGAAGAAATTTAAGTATTTTTTTGTTCGTCCCAGTGTAACGCAGAGATTTCCTATTGTTTTGAGAATCCCAATTGGCTGGAGCCAGTTACATGCGAGAGCAACATTCAAATACTCAGGAACCAATGAAATTCACAGTGGAGAGCGTGCATTTAAATTGATGAAAAATAATGCATAACAATCAAATTCACTTGACGTAAAAAGAGTCACAAAATTTGTTATCGCAAATTTTCCGCCCCTTTTTACGTCAAGTGAATTGGGCGTTATGTGTAAATAATGAATCAGCATAAACAGGAACTCTTAATTAATGCGTGGGTTATAGCTCAAAAAGCAGGGGGCGATTCACCTTTATTTGAAAAAAATTGGTGGGCTGTAGAGCAATTCTTAAATTTACCTAGGGAAAACCCAGAATTAATATGGGAACTTATTCTTAAAATTATTGAAAAGGAAACAGATAAAGATCTTTTAGGAATGTTAGCTGCAGGTCCAATTGAAGATTTAATGTGTGAGTATGGTGAAGAAATTATAGATCGAGTGGAAAAAGAAGCCCAAAGCAGTAGTTTATTCAAAAATTGTATTCAAGGAGTTTGGCTTGATTCAAAAGATACTCTGGTTTGGAAACGATTTTACCAAATTGCTGGAATTGAACCCCCATTTGATGAAAAAGATAATTAGGCAACATTACATTCTACGGATAAATATGATTATCAAAATTCAAACACATAACATCTATATGACCGCCGCTTGTCAATAGGCAAAGTGGGTTTATATCCGAAATAATCGGATTTTTTATAATACGTTTTGTTGTTTCTGCTGCCGTTACTTTTATCCTGCTGCGTCAGGCCGTGCCTGCGCACAAACATCTATCGAGCATCAATCTGGTGATTTCGAACGATTTTACATCGTTTGAAATCACCAGATTGCGAAGGCGTTAGCCGAAGCATCTGTCTTCGCGTACTAGAAATTCATCGGTTACCCTGTTGGTTGTCTTCTCAAAGGGTCGGGCTCACAGCATGTGTCCAGTTATAATTCAGTTCAACCCCAGGG
>CAZWUO010000274.1:0-3834 GCA_964636675.1 uncultured Ectothiorhodospiraceae bacterium | reverse complement strand
GGAGTTCATAACAAGACCATATAGGAAATTTTATTAATCATCCCTCGGTTTTCCGGTGTATCGACAACTTCAGACGTATGATTCAGTCTCCGCAATCCGAGACCTTGCGCACAAGCTTTATGTGTTTTCAGGCGTCCGATCGTACTTCGTACCAAGGTCACTTTAAGTGTTTTGTTAGAAGCCATTTCTTTTATTCCAATATTTCTTTAACCGTTTTACCACGTTTAGCAGCGACTGATTCAGGCGAGGCCATTTCTTTAAGCGCGTTTATTGTCGCCCGCACAACGTTGGTCGGATTGTTGGTGCCTATGCATTTTGCAAGTACATCGTGAATCCCCACAACTTCACATACTGCGCGCATGGCTCCTCCAGCAATGATACCGGTTCCTTCAGAGGCAGGCTTCATGAAAACTTTTGCTGCACCATGCTTGCCAATCATAGGATACTGTAGCGTCTGCCCAGCGAGCGATACCTTAACCAAATTCCTACGCGCTTGTTCCAGAGCTTTTTGGATAGCCGCAGGTACTTCTCTGGCCTTTCCGGTTCCAAACCCAACGCGACCATTGCCATCTCCGACCACCGTTAGTGCTGCGAATCCAAATTGGCGACCACCTTTCACAACTTTAGCGACGCGATTTACGGTAACCAGTTTCTCTTGTAGATCACCACTTGCTGATGGGACATCGTAATTAGCCATACTGTACCTTCTTCTAAAACTACTCTAAAACTTCAATCCATTTTCGCGTGCCGAATCAGCCAGCGCCTGAACCCGACCATGATATCGAAACCCAGAGCGATCAAACGCGACCTGGCTAATGCCTTGCTCTTTTGCGCGCTCAGCAATCAACTTACCGATATGCTTAGCAGCTTCAATATTGCCGGTGGTTTTAAGCTCACTTTTAACTGGTTTCTCCAGTGTTGAGGCACTCGATAAAACCACAGATCCGCTTTCGCTAATGATTTGCGCGTAAATATGGCGGGGCGTACGATATACACATAAACGATTAACCCCTAGTCGCTTAATATGCGCTCGGGTACGTTTAGCTCGCCTAACTCTCGATTTCTTTTTATCCATTTGTCTTAGCCTTTATTTCTTTTTGGCTTCTTTCAACTTAATCTGTTCATCCGCATAACGAACACCTTTGCCTTTATAAGGCTCCGGAGAGCGATATGAACGAATATTAGCAGCCACTTGACCGACTCGTTGTTTATCAACACCCTTGATACGAATATCTGTAGGACTAGATGTTTCAACGGTAATACCTTCTGGAATTTCAAATGCGATAGGATGCGAAAACCCTAAGCTCAAATTCAGAACTTTACCTTGCAACTGTGCTCGATACCCTACACCAACGAGCTTAAGATTTTTTTCAAAACCCTTGGTCACACCCAAAATCATATTATTTACCAATGAGCGTATGGTACCTGCTAACGCCATTGAGTTTTTATCTGCCGCTTTAACAGCAAGCCTCTTGTCTTCCTGAGTAATTTGTACATTATCTACAAGATCGAGTGACAGCTGTCCCAGCGGCCCTTTAACACCAATCTGCGAAGACGTGATAGAAACATCCGCACCGCTAGGGATATCAATCGGGCTATTAGCTATACGTGACATATTTGTCTCCGAAAATTACGTTATATACCCAAAGATTTCACCACCAATCCCCGCCTTTCTAGCAGCGCGATCCGTCATGATACCTTGAGATGTGGACACAATGGCGACGCCAAGTCCAGCCTGAACCTGGGGTAACTCTTCTTTGCCCTTATACACTCTTAAACCTGGACGACTCACTCTTTGCAGTGAGTCAATAACGGGTTTACCTTCGTAATATTTTAAGTCAATGACTAACTGCGGCTTGCCATCATTCTCAGACGCTGAATAATCGTTTATATAACCTTCATCTTTTAGCAACTTCGCCAACGCTTGTTTCTTAGTTGACAAGGGCATAGTAACTGTCGCTTTTTGCGCAGCCTGGGCATTTCTTATGCGGGTAAACATATCCGCAATTGGGTCAGACATAGACACCTTATATTCTCCTCACTCACTATTACCAGCTGGACTTAACCAATCCAGGGATATCTCCACGCATGCACAACTCGCGTAGCTTATTTCGACCAAGACCAAACTTACGATAGAAGCCGTGGGGACGCCCGGTGATACGACATCTGTTGCGCTGCCTAGCCGGGCTTGAATCTCTCGGCAAAGCGTTAAACTTAGTCCGCGCATCGGCTCGTGCCTCGTCACCCGCGTTTAAGTCACTCATAATCTGCTTGAGTTCGCTGCGCTTTTGGCTGAACTTTGCAACCATCTTAGTGCGTTTGAGCTCGCGATTTATCATTGATTTTTTGGCCATGCTTTTTGTGCCTTAGTTTTTAAACGGAAACTTAAATGCTTTCAGCAGCGCACGACCTTCTTCATCTGTGCGTGCACTCGTCGTAATGGTGATATCTAGACCACGTAGCTTATCAATTTTATCGAAGTCAATTTCGGGAAACATAATCTGTTCCTTTACACCCATGCTGTAGTTACCTCGGCCGTCGAAAGACTTCGGACTTAATCCACGGAAATCTCTGACCCGCGGAATAGCCACGGTAATCAATCTATCAAGGAATTCATACATGCGTTCCCGGCGCAAGGTCACTTTGCAACCGATTGGCCAGCCATCACGAATTTTAAATCCAGCAATTGATTTTCTCGCCATCGTCACGATAGGCTTCTGCCCTGAGATATTCGTTAAATCCCTAACGGCGTGATCCATCACTTTTTTATCAGAAACAGCTTCGCCAACACCCATATTAAGCGTGATTTTTTCAATGCGCGGAACTGCCATAATATTACTAAACGGATAGTCAGCCATTAATTGCTTAACCACCTCATTTTTGTACTTTTCTTGTAATCTAGCCATTTTTAACCCAACTATATATCTAGTATTTCGTTATCCGACTTGAAGTAACGAACCTTGCGCCCGTCTTCCAAAATCTTAAAACCGATTCGATCACCCTTATCAGCTTTAGAATTGAAAACCATGAGATTGGATACATGCATAGAAGCTTCTTTTTCGATAATACCACCAGAAACTCCAGCATTAGGGTTTGCTTTTGTGTGACGCTTTACCATGTTTATGCCTTCGACAAAAATTCGCCCATCACTCGCAACTTTGGTTACGTTTCCGCGCTTACCTTTGTCCTTCCCAGCAACAACGATGACATCATCGCCTGTCCTAATTTTTCGCATTTGTTTATCTCTCTATCTACTACAACACTTCAGGCGCAAGTGAAATAATCTTCATGAATTTCTCTGTTCGAAGCTCTCGGGTCACAGGACCGAATATACGAGTACCAATTGGTTGTAGCTGTGTGTTTAACAAAACAGCTGCGTTACCATCAAACCGAATCAAGGAGCCATCGGGGCGCCGAACACCTTTACGCGTTCTAACAACTACGGCGTTATAAACATCGCCTTTTTTTACCTTCCCGCGCGGAATGGCTTCTTTTATGCTCACTTTAATAATATCGCCAATTTCTGCATAGCGTCTTTTTGAGCCGCCGAGAACTTTAATGCATTGCACTCTACGTGCACCGCTGTTGTCTGCGATCTCGAGGTTCGACTGCATCTGAATCATGGAATTCTTCTCCGTGTGTTGGGCAATCACCTCCCAAAAAGGTGGCGTAGTCTAACACAATACCTTACAAACAAAAAGCACGGTCTTTATCACTCAAAAACCAGGCTCACTACTTATTTTTCAATCAATTAGCGCGCTCAAGCACTTCAACAAGACTCCAAGATTTGGTCTTGGAAACAGGTCGGGTTTGCGTAATGCTCACCGTATCACC
>CAZWUO010000273.1:0-3855 GCA_964636675.1 uncultured Ectothiorhodospiraceae bacterium | reverse complement strand
ATGTTTAAGGATGCATATTCCTTTCATGATCTACAATCTCCAAATCTATTTTTAAAGTTTATTACCATTTCTCCATGGGTATATCTATGTAATCGTTGAGTGACCTCCGTTACTCTTAAACTTGCTTTCTGTTACCTTGCTTATCGTGAGGAAATACGCAGTACGTCTATTATTTACGGCGCCGATCCAAAAATATTTAATTATTCCTTAATAATTCACTCTCTTTTTAGCTTGAAAAAGCTTGATCTCAGCAAGTCCTTGAGCCCGAATTTTCCATGTTAAAGGCCATCATTGCACTAAGTAAGGTGTGTAGTGCAGCGACCAATCGCTCTCACTGTGAGAGCATACGAACAAATGCTAGGGATTGTGCCTTTTTTGCAAAAGGCTATGGGTTTTACATGAGTATCGATTCTGGGGTTTGCGAAAATATCATAACGCAGCAAAATCTAAGTTTCCCTTGATTTAATAGGCTAAATTTTAAATGCCTCACATCAAGTCAAAGCTGAATCAGCATTTCTTAGAATATCCAAGAAAATTTTAAATTAAGAGCTAAGGGGGGAGTGGTTTTCTTTTTTTATGCGCACCCTAAATCGGTGTTTCCTCTATGTTATTGAACTTCTTATAGTTATTTTGCGTGGTGCATTAAGGAGTTGATGTGGTTTTCAATACATCTAAACTATGTATTTCTGTACTAATTAAGGCATAAATAATACCATTATTTTTATTGCTTCTTATGCCGGCTTTCGACTTGCTCAAACTATTTTCAAATTGTGTGCAATATGCTCAATGCTGAGATAAGTTTTATTTTCTAAGATGAAGATAAGCGCATGAAAAAAAAGATAATATTTAATTCCTATTTATGGCAACCCGCACTATTGGAAAATATTTAATGATACGGGTATTACTTGCTTAGCGAGTTCTCATTGTGCGCAACATAAACAG
Organism: uncultured Ectothiorhodospiraceae bacterium; assembly: GCA_964636675.1. Taxonomy (GTDB): domain Bacteria; phylum Pseudomonadota; class Gammaproteobacteria; order S012-40; family S012-40; genus JALUUH01. Next base: position 2,913 of record CAZWUO010000273.1, on the reverse strand, counting down.
CGCAGTAACAAAAACTGTCTCAATTAGGCAACGGTATATGTTACTAAATAATGGCAAAACTCGAGCTTACAATGAACCATTGAGTTTGAAAAAACTTTATAGAGTAAGGAGAGACCTTTACGCGAGATAGTTAGTTTGTCGCAAAGTATCGGGAAACATGTACTTTGTATCTGCGGTTAGCTGATTTTTTTCGGCTCAAAAATAATATCATCCAATGGTTTCCGCTGACTTAGGCTAGCATGGCTTTGTGAGTTTTCCGATAAATTGCTTGCTGCGCTTGTTTTGCCTACAGCGACGGCGCAAATAACATTATATTTATCGGCATCAATGCCGGTGACGGCATAGGCTTTTTCAGCATCAAACCCGCCCATAGCATGTGTTTGCAAGCCCAATTTATTTGCTTGAAATGTTAATGCCATCCACGCTGCGCCGGTATCAAACCCTGCCCAAGGATTAGGTTTATCGTTTTGGGAAAACTGTTTTTTACTGAATATATAAATCAATAGTGGTGCTTTATTTGCCCATGCCTGATTGGCTTCTACCAATGTTGAACGAAATTTTTCTAAATCATTTGGCTGGCGAGCATAACAAAAGCGCCAAGGCTGTTCGTTGTAACAAGAAGGGCTCCAGCGCGCTGCTTCGAAAATTGTTGCGATATCCTCAAGTGAAAGTGGGTCGGGTGAAAAGTGGTATGGTGAGTTGCGGTCAATAAAAAGTTTGTCCAGTTTTTTGCTGTTTGATGTACGCATTATCGATTCCTCTGATGTCTATTATGTGCTTGCATGAAATCTATATCAGGCCCTTGTGGAACAATACCCGTAGGGTTTATTGAGCGATGGCTGGCAAAATAATGATACTTAATATGATCCATATTCACCGTTTCTGCTATACCTTGAATTTGGTAAAGCTCACGTGTGTAAGCCCATAAATTAGGGTAATCGAGCAAACGTTTTTTATTGGTTTTGAAATGGCTGTAATAAACCGCATCAAAACGAACTAAGGTGGTAAATAAGCGCCAGTCTGCTTCCGTAATCTGCTCACCGAGCAAATAACGTTGCTGAGATAGTCTCTCTTCAAGTTCGTCCAGCGTATTAAATAAACGATCAAACGCTTTATTATAAGCTTGCTGAGTTGTAGCAAAACCTGCGCGATAGACCCCGTTGTTCACATTTTCATAGACAATCTGGTTAATCGCTGTAATTTCTTGTTGCAGTGCTTCAGGATAAAAATTGACATCGGCATTTCCGAATTCATCGAATGCAGAATTTAACATGCGAATAATTTCTGAAGACTCATTGTTAACGATGGTATTGCATTTTTTGTCCCATAACATCGGCACCGAAACCAGGCCGTTAAATTGTGGATTTGCCAATTGATAGTTTTCATATAAAAAATTTGCCTTATTGATATGATCCTCAGTAGCGCCAAGATATTCCGCAAACATCCAGCTTTCTGCGGGCATTAACGGGTGAACCACGGAGACTGAGATAATATCCTCAAGACCTTTTAACACACGGAAAATCAAAGTGCGATGTGCCCAGGGGCAAGCGTATGAAACATAGAGATGATAACGTCCCGGTTCTGCTTTGAATCCGCCGTCACCGCTTGGCCCTGGGCTACCATCTTGCGTAATCCAGTGTCTAAAGCTCGATGTTGATCGAATGAATTCACCTTTGGCTGCTGTTAGTTTTGTGCTCATATTTAATTCCTTTGCCTGGTTGTTAGGCATTCATCCTAGAATTCGCAGTTGAACAATACCTCATAGCGGTCAACTGCGGAATTTAGGTTCATCTATAACGCCACGGGTATATTAGCTGCGGTTAACCCACGCACGATCGCGTACAAAATTGTTGGATTGATAATCTTGCATTGCTTGATCAATTTCCTCGCGAGTGTTCATTACAAATGGACCATGCTGTGCGATGGGTTCGTTAAGCGGTTTACCACTAACGAGGATAAGCCGCGTACCTTGCTCACCCGCAGTAAACTTAGGATTATAATCATCCGTACCCAACGCAACGAATGTGCGCGGTGCTACGTTTTTATTATTGAGTTTGCCGTCACCTTCGTACACATACAGAAAGCTGCGATGTTCTGCGGCGAGTGTATGGCTAAACGATTTGCCAGGTTTTAGCTGCACATCGAAATAAGAGACATGGGTAATATCATCAATAATCGGTGCCTGGATATCGGCGAGTTTTCCGATAATCACCTTTGCCTGATAGTCTGTTGTTTCTACTATCGGAAATGCTGATGCAGCATATTCCTGATACTCCGGCACATCCATTTTGTTTGCCGCTGGAAGATTAATCCATAGTTGAAAACCGCGCATTAAACCATTTTTCTGTTTTGGCATTTCAGAGTGAATAACGCCGCTGGCAGCTTTCATCCACTGAGCACCACCAGGACCAAGATTGCCGGTATTTCCCATACTATCTTTATGCTCGATATGCCCATCGAGCATGTAAGTAAATGTGTTAAACCCACGATGTGGATGCGCTGGAAAACCTGCGATATATTCATCCGGGACATCGCTAGAAAAATGATCCAACATGATAAATGGATCATAGTTACGCAGGGCGGGTGTGCCGATGCTACGATTTACGGTTACACCGGCACCTTCTTGGGTACTTATTGCAGGGATAAAACGGGTTTGTTTGCTTGCTAGGTTCATTATTTTTTCCTTTTTTGTTTAATCCATGGTTTATGTTATTTGTATTGGAGTTATTATCGGTGTTGCAATTAACGGAATAAACATCAATTACAAGAAATAATTGTTCTTTATTTAGCAATTGATGGGAATTCGGATGGTAGTATCATAAGCGATAAAGCTTATGCTATACCCGTGGCGTTATAGGTTTAGGTTTTTAGTGTACGTCATATTCCTTTCATGACGAGGCGAAATGACGCGTA
>CAZWUO010000272.1:0-3862 GCA_964636675.1 uncultured Ectothiorhodospiraceae bacterium | reverse complement strand
CTCGTCATGAAAGGAATATGACGTACACTAAAAACCTAAATCTATAACGCCACGGATATATAAGGCTATTATCATGTATAAATTTGAGTTCGCTAAAACCCAGTTGATTGAGATAGGTCGACAGCTGCATGCAAAAAATATGATTCCCGCCGCGAGTGGAAACTTTTCTGCACGTTTGGATGATGGTAATTTTGCACTGACGGAGTCAGGTTGTCATAAGGGACACTTGGATAAAGGCAACATCCTGCAAGTTGATGCTTACGGTGAGTCCTTAGATCACAAAAAAGTATCGGCCGAAACCTCGTTACATATGCAGATTTTTCAATATTTCCCAACTGCTTCTGTGATTATCCATCCGCATTCAGTGAATTCTACGGTTTTGTCAAAATGCTTTAGTGATAAGCTCATACTAAAAGATTATGAATTGTTGAAAGCATTCAGTGCTATCCATACGCACACCGCAGAAGTATCTATTCCGATCATTGAAAATAGCCAAGATATTCAGAGTCTCTGCGCAATATTAGCGGAAACACTCCGTAGCTGCTCGAAAATACCGGCATACTTGATTCGAGGTCACGGATATTTTACTTGGGGATCTAGTTTCAGTGAAACAATGAGGCATGTTGAAGCCTTAGAGTATTTTTTTGCGTGTGAGTTATTATTAAATAAGTGATTTAACAAGAGTTAACTGTACTCGTTTTACACTGACATTTCGATTGTTAGCATATTTTTTTTTAGGCTTTCTAAAATAGTTCTTATTCTATCACATTGAATATGTTGATGTTTTATGGTGTAAGATTTTACTATTGCATATAAATCAGCGTCTGGTATTTCATTTAAAATTTCTACCAGTCGCTCAATTGGCCAGTCATACCGAGTTAACATAAGTTCAAGGAATTCGTCGAGCCAGCGCCGGCTATTTATTTTTGTAAGTGCTCTAAATGCGGCAAAAGAAATATCAGACTGGGTGTGTTTTATTAATGCACTGAGCAGTGTCCATGCGGATTCATCACCCATGTTGCCGAGTATTTTGATACCTGATAAACGAACGTTCAATCTGTGATCTATTAACATACCCGCTGCATATCGGTGTATCTCTAGGCGATAAGCGAATACGGCGAGCGCTGTTTTATTTTCCTTATTTGCAGTTTCGTAAAGTCTATTCCATTCATCAATGAAAAATTTTGCGTCGGGTCGCGTCAAGTGGGGTACTTTTTGCGGTGAGCTAGTCATTGCCTGTGTAAGAATGGGCTTCCAGTTGTCTAAAAAAATTTCTTGCTTTTTATTGGTTCGGTTGAACAATAACGACATTATTCTTTCCCACTGTTTTCTATGTGATTTTAGTTACCTTGAAACCTTTTTTGATTCAATTTGCTGCGCTAAATGAGTAATTGAGTCAAGGTTCATTGAGTGTTCGCATTAAGTTTAGCGGTGAGTAAGTAGCTTATCTGAAGTGAAATTAGATCAATATTTTCAGTTTGTGAGCCATGCCAAATTATTGACTATGTTGTAATGAGTTGCAATAAGTGCTTGAAATATAAAGCTGCAATGAAAAACCCTCTGGCATGTGTCTTGCTCTTTTCTGAAAATATCGAAAATATATTTATTTATAAGGACATTGAATTCATGGCACAAGAAGCAGGCGGAGGAGCCGAAAAACCAACAACGCCAGTAAAATTGATTCTAATCATGGTGGTTGGTGCAATCCTCCTTGTTGCTGTGAGTATGGGTGGCGTGTTTTTTCTCCTCAATTCCATGGGTATGCTTGACGGAGGTGGAAGTGGCGCCGGCGGTGGAGGCGGTGTTAGCGCACAGTTTGATGATCGGCCGGCGCTATATCATGCCTTTGAGGAACCCTTTATCGTTAATTTTAAAGAGCGCGGCCGTACGCGTTTTCTGCAAGTGAGTATTCAAGTGATGACCAGAGAAGCTGATATCTTAGTCGCGCTGGAAACCCATCTACCGTTAATCCGCAACAACCTATTGTTGTTGCTTAGCAGCCAAAAATCTGAAGAGTTTCACACACCAGAAGGTCGAGAGTCATTGAGGCAAGCGGCACTATTAGAGGTGCAAAAGATATTGGAAGAACAAACCGGTGAAAGAGAAACCATTGAAGGGCTTTATTTTACCAGCTTTGTAACACAGTGAGGACGGGATGGCAGGTGCAGACATATTATCGCAGGATGAAATTGATGCGTTGTTACATGGAGTATCGAGTGGTGGCGTAGATACCACCGGCGAAGAGTCTGAATCGGATGATTTAACCGGTTACGATTTTGCGAGTCAGGATCGAATTGTTCGTGGTCGTATGCCCACGTTGGAAATGATTAATGAACGATTTGCACGTTTTTTTCGAGTTAGCTTATTTGCTAAGCTGAGACGCTCAGCCGAAATTTCGGTAAGCGGTGTGCAAATGATGAAGTTTGCTGAGTATGTGCATAGCCTATTCGTACCTACAAGTTTGAATATGATTCGAATGCATCCCCTGCGTGGATCAGGCTTGTTTGTTTTTGATCCTAAGTTGGTTTATATCATCGTGGACAATTATTTTGGAGGGGAAGGCCGGTTTCATACAAAAATCGAAGGGCGCGAGTTTACACCAACCGAATTACATATCGTTGAAAGTATTTTATATCGCGCATTTGAAGACTTAAAAAGTGCCTGGGCTCCTGTACTCAGCGTAGAGTTTGAGTTTTTATCAGCAGAGGTAAATCCGCATTTTGCAAATATTGTGAGTCCGAGTGAAGTAGTGGTTATTAGCACTTTTAATATCGAGCTAGAGGGTGGTGGTGGAGAAATGCATATTGCATTTCCATACTTGATGCTGGAGCCTATTCGAGAGCTATTAGACGCGGGTGTATTAAGTGATCATGTAGAAATGGATGAACGCTGGACCCAGGCGTTGCGCGAAGAAATACTTGATGCGACTTTAGAATTGAATTGTGAACTTGCAGAAACAGAATTAACCTTAAGAGAGGTAAAAAATCTAGAAGTAGGGGATGTGATTTCGATTGATATCCCTGCGACGGTAAACCTGAGTGCTACCAAGGTACCTATTTTGAAATGTGGCTTTGGTGCACATAATGGTTATAAAGCACTTAAAATTATCGAACATATTAAAGGTCCAGGTTCGCATAAAGCCGGCGAGCAATAGGAGGATAGATGGCAGAGCCTAATGAACCAGAATCTGAAGAGAATGATGATCCGTGGGCAGACGCATTTGCAGAGCAAGCTGATGACAAAGCCGCAGATTTACTCAGCGGAGTAGATGCTGAGGAAGTATTGAGCAAAGCGAGTGGGTTTGAAGAGATAGCTGAAGCCAGCAGTGGGTCAGATCCGGTAGACCTGGATATGATTCTGGACATACCGGTAACGATTTCGATGGAAATTGGACGTACAAAAATTAGTATTCGAAATCTATTAAAATTGAACCAAGGTTCTGTGGTTGAACTGGATCGATTGGCGGGTGAACCACTAGACGTTATGGTCAACGGAACGCTTGTTGCGCACGGTGAGGTGGTTGTGGTCAATGAAAAATTTGGTATTCGTTTAACTGATGTCATTACTGCCATGGAGAGAATTCAAAAATTATCTTAATTATTAGGGTCTGCTGACGTTTCATTTTCACCACTGTTACACCTGAAAAAACGCCAATCAAGGCACGAGGAGAGAGGTTTGGTCATTTCAAATAAACGAGGAGTAACGCCGAGTGGCGTTTTTTCAGGCGTAACCCGAAGGGCTGGGTCGCTTTTTCCACCCTACTGCGTTGTCAGTCGCTTGAGTAGAGCAACTACACGGCACTTCTTCCGCCTTGTAGGGCGAAAAAAGTGGCTCCAGCAGTGGTGAAAATGAAACGTCAACA
>CAZWUO010000271.1:0-3942 GCA_964636675.1 uncultured Ectothiorhodospiraceae bacterium | reverse complement strand
AGCGCTTATTGGGGATATCGCTTCCGAAGCAGATGCACGTAAAGTTCTCAAACAAGTGCAAGATGCTGCGCGCAGTCTGACGCAATATTGGATGGCTACAAAATTAGCGGATGCTCGCATTTATCGAATCAATCGCATGGCGGCATGGCTCAATATACAAAAGGCCCCGATGGTAAATGCCGGAACAGAAGAAGGGCTTACGCCGATCCAGGCACCTGCCGCAGATAAAAGAAAATCACTTGAAGCGCTGTTTACGCAAGGGCAGTTTAGTGCAGTGATTCCGCAAATAGAACAGCTCGTCGCAAAATCCCCGTATTGGTTTAATGGCCATAGAATGGTGTCATTAGCCTTGGGTTCGTTAGGAGCCACTTATGCCGATGCAAAAAAGGCGGTCAATAGTGAAGTAGCGCACTTTCTAAATCGTGTGCCGGAGGTTATAAAGTTAAAGTTCGCAGACGGTACTGCGTTTGTTGATGAGCAAACGCTGATGTGGTTGAGCACGGAAGTGCAGAACTCAACGCGTAGCTCATCGACGAGCGGGGCATCTGCCGCCCCTATTTCCCAGCCTTGGTTTAACGGTTTGACTGATGCTCAATCTGCTGCTGCAGGTGGTGATGTAGAAAAAGCGATGCATATTCTCGAAGCAGGCATCGCGAGTTCGGCGGGGGCGCGTGAGCAAATGTATTGGCGCTTGGCAATGGCGGAGTTTTTAATGCAAACAGGCAAGTTGCGCGTCGCTATCGCACAATTGGAGATGATGGCAAGAAAAGCCAAGCAGTACCAGCTCAACGAATGGGAGCCAAAGCTTGCCGCGGCCATTCAAAAGCATCTTTATGCAAGCTATGGGAAATTACTCGATGCGAACAAAAAAGATAAAGACCCCGAAGTGCAAAATAAATTAAATATGGCGTTTGCGAATTTATGTGAGTTAGACCCGCTTGGCGCAATATCAATTAAAGGAGAATAGGCATGTCCTCAGATGGTTCAGTCGCACCTAAAGAAAGAATTAATGTCGTGTATAAGTCACATGTTGGTGATAAAACCGAAGAAGTTGAGTTGCCGTTAAAGTTATTGATGATAGGCGATTATACGGGACGCGAAGATGACGCGGTGATCGAAGACCGGGTACCTATCAATATCCATAAAGATAATTTCAATGATGTAATGAAAAGCTATAATTTGAATCTTGATATAGCAGTGGAAAATAAACTAGATGATAAAGAAGGCGATGAGTTATCTGCATCACTCAAGTTTGAAAATATTAAGGATTTTGCACCTGAGAGTATTGCTAGCCAAGTTCCTGAATTGAAAAGCCTGATGGAACTAAGAAAAGCTTTATTAGCCCTAAAAGGTCCGTTGGGCAATGTGCCATCATTTCGCAAAACGATTCAGAATATTGTGACGGATGATGTTTCTCGTTCAAAAATTATGCAAGAGCTTGGTGCGGAATAAACGCCAGTCGCTAACCCCTTTGAATTTAGTCCAGAATTTAGGAGACATCATCAATGTCTGAGACACAAAACGAAAACTTATCAGCCATCGCTGAAACAACGGAAGTTTCCATGCTTGATCAAATAATGCAAGAAACGCGTTTAAAACCTGATGATGAAGGTTATGCAACGGCAAAACGCGGAGTCGAGGCTTTTATCACTAGTTTGCTCGAGCCTTCGCGACAAGGTCAAAAAGTGGAGCAGAAATTAGTGGATCAATTTATCGCTGAAATAGATGAAAAAATTAGTCGGCAAGTTGATTCGATTCTGCATGATGATAAATTTCAAGAAATTGAATCGGCATGGAGAGGTTTAAAACAAGTCGTAGACCGTACTGATTTTCGTGAAAATATTGGGATTGAAATAATGTCAGCGACTAAAGCTGAATTACGCGAAGATTTTGAAGATGCGCCGGATGTGACTAAATCGGGTTTATACCAACATGCTTATACCGCAGAATATGGACAGTTTGGTGGCAAGCCTTATGGGGCGATTGTCGCGAATTATGCGTTTGGCCCTAAGGCGCCGGATATCTCCTTGATGCAGAGTCTTGCGAGTGTGTCTGCGATGTCTCACGCACCCACGATTGCGGCGGCGGGGCCGGAGTTTTTTGGTTTGGATAGTTTTGAGGGCTTGCCCGCGATGAAGGATTTAGAGTCGGTTTTTGAAGGGCCTCAATATGCCAAATGGCAGTCATTTAGAGAGTCAGATGATTCACGAAATATCGCATTAACATTACCCCGCTTTTTGCTGCGTCAGCCTTACGGCGAAGAAAACCCGATCAAAGAATTTAATTACACTGAAAACGTTACGGGGTCTCAAGAGAAATTTCTATGGGGTAACTCAAGTTTTGCGTTTGCCACTAATTTGACCAAGAGTTTTGCCAAATACCGCTGGTGCCCAAATGTAATTGGTCCGCAGAGCGGAGGTGCCGTTGAAGATTTGCCGATTCATAAATACGAAGACAAGGGTGAAATTAAGGCGATGTGCCCAACCGAAGTTATGCTGTCGGATCGCAAAGAGTTTGAGCTGGCCGAACAGGGGTTTGTTGGGCTTACCGTGCGCAAAGGCTCGGACAATGCGACATTTTTTTCGGCTAACTCGGCGCAAAAACCTAAGTTTTTTGGTACCGATGAAGAATCCAAACAAATGGAGACAAACTATAAATTGGGAACCGAGTTACCCTATTTGTTTGTGATCAATCGGCTTGCACATTATATCAAAGTGTTACAGCGAGAAAACATCGGTAGCTGGAAAACACGCAGTGATCTCGATAGGGAGCTAAACACCTGGATCCGCCAGTTTGTCGCCGATCAAGATAATCCGCCTGCGAAAGTAAGAAGTCGTCGCCCGCTACGCGAAGCAAAAATTATCGTTACTGATGACGCCGGTAATCCGGGCTTTTATCGGGTTGAGATGTTAGTCAGGCCACATTTTAAATACATGGGCGCAAGTTTTACTTTGTCGTTAGCGGGTAAGTTAGATAAGAGCTAGCACGGTGATTTAACTTATATGACGATGGTTTACTGATGAAAACAGAAATTAAAGGTCTTATACATAAATTAAATGCTTATTGCACACGTTCGCTTGAGGCATCAGCCGGTTTATGTGTCAATCGCGCACATTATGAAATTTCAGTTGATCATCTGCTATTGCAGTGTCTTGATAATCCACAAAGCGATATTCCACTATTACTCAAACATTTTGAAATTGACCCTGCAGCATGGGTTAAGGGTATTCAGCAAGAGATTGAGACTCTCAAAAACGGTAATCCGGGTAAGCCCGTTTTTTCCGCATCCTTGCTGAATCTGCTGGAAAATGCGTGGGTGGGTGCTTCATTAGAATTAAATCTGGGCCAAATACGCTCGGGTGTTTTATTAGCCGAGATGGTGGATAACCCTTTACGTTATGGAACGAACTACTTGGTGGACATTGAACGGCTGAATGCGCCAGATGTATTAAAACAGTTTGATGATTTAGTGCAGGTTTCTGTAGAAGATGCGCGGCTTATTGGTGCGTCGAGCGCGGAGTCTGGAGCGGCAGCTGCTAGCGGACCGAAAGGGGATAATGCGCTCGATAAATTTACGACAAATTTCACCGAGAATGCGCGTCAGGGCAAGATTGACCCAGTGTTTGGTCGTGATCGAGAGATTCGCCAGATGATTGATATATTAGGCCGTCGGCGCAAAAATAACCCGATTGCCGTAGGTGAAGCGGGCGTGGGGAAAACGGCGGTCATCGAGGGGCTAGCGCTTAAAGTGGCCCAGGGCGATGTGCCTGAATTGATTAAAGATGTCGAAATAGTCGGCTTAGATCTCGGTTTGCTCCAGGCAGGAGCGAGTGTTAAAGGCGAATTTGAAAACCGCCTAAGTGCCGTGATCAACGAAATCAAATCATCTGCCACGCCGATTATTCTTTTTATCGATGAAGCGCATACGCTAATCGGTGCAGG
>CAZWUO010000270.1:0-3981 GCA_964636675.1 uncultured Ectothiorhodospiraceae bacterium | reverse complement strand
CGCGAGTGGACTCGAACCACCGACCCCCACCATGTCAAGGTGGTGCTCTAACCAAGCTGAGCTACGCGCCTAAAATCAGGAACGGGACAATACCACATGTATTTTAACGACACAAGATGCGACTCACTTATCCTATGCTGCGATTACTTGAGACCTTTGCACGAATCTATTTTACCCGCCTTTTCCGTCGCTTATGCATAATAAATGATCTTAAAAGAGGCATAAATTCTATTTTTGACCCGCAATTTTTGACCCGCAATTTTTGACCCGCAATATGGAATCAAACAATTCCCATATTCCCTTCTTGAATGCGCTTGATTTCATCGCGTATTCGCGCAGCCTGCTCAAAATCCAAGTTCTGCGCATGTTGATACATTTCCTGCTCCAAGGCTTGGATTTTTTTAGCCAGTTGTTTTGGCGTAAGCGATTCGTAACTGATGAGTTCTTCCGCCACCTTAGCAAACGTGGCAATAGGTGCACTCGACGTCTTACCATAACCTATTTCCATCACGTCCCTGATGGCCTTTTTCACCCCTTGCGGTGTGATCCCGTGTTTTTCATTATGCGCCCTTTGCTTTTCCCGACGGCGATCCATTTCATCAATCGCTTTACGCATGGATTTGGTGATCTTGTCGGCATACATGATCACAATGCCATTGACATTGCGCGCAGCCCGACCCGAGGTTTGGATCAGCGAGCGCTCTGAGCGTAAAAAACCTTCTTTATCGGCATCCAAAATCGCCACCAATGACACTTCGGGAATATCCAAACCTTCGCGTAATAAATTAATCCCGACGAGCACGTCAAATACTCCCAGCCGTAGGTCGCGGAGTATTTCCATACGTTCAACAGTATCGATATCAGAATGCAAATACCGCACTCGAACACCGTGCTCCAAGTAATAATCCGTGAGATTTTCAGACATGCGCTTGGTCAAAGTGGTCACCAGCACACGCTCCTTTTTTGCCACACGTAAATTGATTTCAGTCAATAAATCATCCACTTGAACAGCAACGGGTCGAATCTCTACGGGCGGATCCACTAAGCCAGTTGGCCGTACGACTTGCTCAATAATCGCGCCTGAATGCGTATTTTCATAATCACTTGGGGTTGCAGAAACAAAAATCGTCTGCGGCAGCAAACCTTCGAATTCGGCAAATTGCAGGGGTCGATTATCCAACGCAGACGGTAGCCTAAATCCATACATCACCAGGTTTTCTTTACGCGATCTATCCCCTTTATACATGCCGCCAATTTGCGGCACGGTAACATGGCTTTCATCAATAAATACCATGGCATTCGACGGCAGATAGTCCATCAGGGTCGGTGGTGGCTCACCGGAATGGCGGCCCGATAAATAACGCGAATAATTCTCTATACCGTTGCAATAACCCAGTTCTTGCATCATCTCAATATCCATTCTTGTACGTTCGCTGAGACGTTGTGCTTCGACCAGTTTATTTTCCTCGTAGAATTGCTCAAGGCGTATTTTTAACTCCGCTTTTATATCATCAATGGAGTCTAATATGGTTTGTCGCGGAGTCACATAATGTGACGATGGGTAAATCGTGACCCGCGGAACCCGTCTTTGCAACTCACCTGTCAACGGATCAAAATAGGCTAAAGATTCGATCTCATCATCAAACAACTCCACTCTAACGGCATCACGATCGGACTCTGCGGGAAAAATATCAATCACTTCACCACGCACCCGAAATGTGCCCCGCTGTAGCTCCGCGTCGTTGCGTGTATACTGCAACTCCGCCAATCGCATCAAAATACTGCGTTGATCAATCATATCTCCACGATCAAGATGGATGACCATCGCAAGATAAGACTTAGGATCTCCCAGCCCATAAATCGCCGACACGGTTGCAACAATGATGGAGTCCGGGCGCTCTAATAAGGCCTTCGTCGCTGACAAACGCATTTGACCGATGTGATCATTGATCGAAGCATCCTTCTCGATAAAGGTATCAGAGGCCGCAACATAGGCCTCAGGCTGATAATAATCGTAATACGATACAAAATATTCCACCGCATTGTGCGGAAAAAATTCTTTCATTTCGCCATAAAGCTGCGCCGCCAGGGTTTTGTTGGGCGCCATGATTAAGGCAGGACGCTGTAAATTATTAATCACATTTGCCACGGTATAGGTTTTGCCTGAACCGGTCACACCGAGCAAAGTCATATAAGCTTCGCCCGCATTGATGCCGTCACATAAACGACGAATCGCATCGGGCTGGTCACCAGATGGCTTAAAGGGCGACTCTAATAAAAATTTTTTATTCATTGGGGATTCTGATTAAGCGAATGATCGAGTATATTACAAATTATTGGTAAAGCAGTTTTACAAGGAATCATTTTGAATCTAAGCATTTCGCAACGCGTTAAGTATATAAAACCTTCACCCACATTAGCAGTGACCGCTCGCGCAGCGGAACTCAAAGCTGCGGGCAAGGATATCATAGGCCTGGGTGCTGGTGAGCCAGATTTTGATACACCCGATCACATCAAGACAGCCGCCATTGATGCCATTAATCGTGGTTTTACCAAATACACGGCGGTTGACGGCATACCTGAATTAAAAGCCGCCATTATAAAGAAGTTTGCACGTGATAACAGCTTAGACTATGCAGCCGATCAAATATTAGTCTCATGTGGTGGCAAGCACAGCTTTTACAACCTTTGTCAGGCGCTGCTCAATCCGGGTGATGAAGTGATTATTCCCGCACCGTACTGGGTCTCTTATCCCCCCATGGTGGAGCTTGCGGGTGGCAAACCCGTCATCGTGCAAGGTTCAATGCAAAACGATTTTAAGATTACCGCCGCACAACTCAGCAACAGCATCACTCCGCAAACTCGTATGTTTGTGCTTAATAGCCCGTCGAATCCAACAGGTGCCGTTTATACCGCAAAAGAACTGCGTGCGATTGCAGATATTTTAAAGCAACACCCGGACTTATTAATCGTCACTGATGACATCTACGAAGCGATCGTCTGGCAAGGGCAGGCTTACCAAAACATATTATCGGTCGCACCCGAGCTTTTTGCGCAAACCATGGTGTTAAACGGTGTTTCCAAGGCTTATTCAATGACCGGCTGGCGTATCGGCTATGCGGCTGGCCCGATACCGCTCATTAAAGCCATGAAAACCATCCAATCACAAAGCACCTCTAACCCTAGCTCTATTTCCCAAGTCGCCGCGCAAATCGCGCTTGAAGGTGATCAAAGTTTTATCACAACCATGCGGGATGCTTTCAAAACACGCCACGAGTTTGTTTACCAACGCCTCAATAAAATAAACGGCATTGAGTGCAAACCAGCCCATGGCGCATTTTATCTGTTTCCGTGCATGCAAGGGGCGATAAAACATACAGGCCTGCAAGACGATATCGCGTTCGGTGAGTGGTTACTTGAGAACGCAGGCATCGCGCTGGTTCCAGGCTCCGCTTTCGGCACAGAGGGCTTTATGCGCTTATCATTTGCCACCTCAATGGATAAGCTAACAGAGGCCATGGACAGGCTAGAGCGGGCTTTAAGCTAGAATCCGAAGTTGACCGCTACAGTTTGGCCGCTACGCTAAGAGGTATCAATTTATGCAATACTTTTTAAAACTGGCTATTGACCAAAATTGATTGCGTCAGTAGACTACGCGTCTTTAAATATTCCCCGATAGCTCAGTTGGTAGAGCAAATGACTGTTAATCATTGGGTCACTGGTTCGAGTCCAGTTCGGGGAGCCATTTAAATCGACCACTCAGCAAGAGCTTTCTGGGTTTTGGGCGGTGCTCGCAAATATTCACTGTGCAAAACCATCTGCTACACTCAACTCATTCCAGCTTATATCTCCAAATTATCTCGAAATGACTCTAAGGATCTCTCATGCAATAGTATTCAAGGCACACGTGACAAGGCAGTTAATGCAACTTTCTAATTGTCGTGTTTCGTAATAAAAAACGTTGTAACTACTTTTTTAGCG
>CAZWUO010000269.1:0-4030 GCA_964636675.1 uncultured Ectothiorhodospiraceae bacterium | reverse complement strand
GTGTTTTTTTGTGTTACTCGCTTGGGCGTTAACATTTATATTAGGTGTTCTATGTCACCCTATTCCTCTATTTGCATCAATTTCGTTATCTTCTTCGTTATTATTATCGCTATTTTCCCTTTTTATACGCTCGTAAATTTCTTCCCGATGAACGGAAATTTCTTTCGGAGCATTAACACCTATTCTGACTTGATTACCCTTAACGCCAAGCACTGTTACGGTAACATCGTCTCCAATTATCAGTGTCTCACCGACGCGTCTTGTCAAAATTAACATTACCGCACTCTCCTTTAATTGTAAGCCGCCTCACCACACACGACGGGAGTTAATTCGTTTACTCCCAATACCGTTAAGTATCGACCACTTTCAAATAAACTTTATGACGTAAAAACGTGATTCTTAAGATGAATTCTCATCTCAAGTCGTCATCCTTGGCGGTCTAATTTCGTCCTTTCTAACACTGTTATTACGAGTTATCCGATGATTCCGCTTGCGCCAAATCAAAATTATCATGTAAAGCTCGCACCGCAAGCTCTAAATATTTTTCATCCACTACGACCGCGATTTTGATCTCTGAGGTTGAAATCATTTTAATATTAATGCCTTCTTTTGCGAGCGCAGCAAACATAGTGCTCGCAATCCCAGCATGTGATCGCATTCCGACCCCAACAAGTGCAATTTTTACGATCTTCGGATCACCAGATACCTCTCTGGCGCCAAGATCGGATGCTATGGTTTTCAGCAAATCATAGGCTTTTGCGTAATCTTGTCGGTGTACGGTAAATGTAAAATCGGTGGTTCCATCAACCCCGACGTTTTGAATAATCATATCAACTTCTATATTAGCGCCACCTATTGGCCCCAATATGTGGTGCGCGACGCCAGGCTGATCGGGTACCCCCACCATGGTTAATTTGGCTTCATCCCGGTTAAACGCAATGCCGGATATGAGGGCTTGCTCCATTCTTCCTTCCTCTGCACTAATTAACGTGCCTTCACCTTCTGCGAATGAAGACAACACTCTTAACGGTACCGAATATTTGCTCGCAAATTCGACAGATCGAATTTGCAACACCTTTGCACCCTGGCTCGCCATTTCCAACATTTCTTCATAAGTAATGCGGTCAAGCTTTCTTGCCTCCGCAACGACTCTCGGATCTGTTGTATATACCCCATCAACATCGGTGTATATCTGGCATTCATCCGCATTTAGCGCAGCAGCTAATGCCACTGCGGTGGTATCAGACCCACCGCGCCCTAGTGTGGTAATGCTGCCACTTTCATCAGCACCTTGAAACCCTGCAACGATAACAACTCTTTCTGCATCAAGGTCTCGTTGGATTTTGCTCTGTTCTATTTCGCGAATCCTAGCCTTGGTATGCACGCTGTCAGTCAGTATGCGAACCTGGCTTCCGGTGTACGATCGAACATCACAGCCATCATTTTGCAAAGCCATTGCAAGCAAAGCTATCGTCGTTTGCTCACCCGTCGACAATAGCACATCCATTTCTCTAGGATCTGGCTGAGCTTGTATCTCATGCGCTAATTCAGTCAAGCGATTTGTTTCGCCACTCATCGCTGAAACCACAACGACAAGCTGATGACCTCGTCCCTTGAATTCGCTTATTTTTTGTGCGACTGCTTTTATGCGCTCTATTGAACCTACCGATGTCCCACCGTATTTTTGTACTATTAAACTCATACTATTTCAGCATAAACAAAGGGCGGGATTAAACCGTATTTGCCATTAAATTGAAAGAATAATTTTATATTATGAAGTGTTTACACGACAAATACTCGCGTTTTTTCAAAAATCCCTATTAAAAGTATCAGGTTTTAGCGGAAAGGTATATACCATTTTAAAAATAATGAATATAAAAACATGCGTCTAATTAGGCTTTATAGTTTGCTCTTCAATGCTCATGATTTTAGAAAGACTTATCTCGCAATACATTAAAGCGCTTGCGCTAAACATGTCGCGCAACCAGCGTAATTTGCGCGCAAAAACCTATTCGTTATGCGTTAGTTTCGTGACCCAGGGCACAACACTCGCTAAAGCAGAGCCTAGTGCTGCGGGATTATCACCTCCCGCTTGGGCCATATCGGGTCGCCCACCGCCTTTGCCACCCACTAAAGTTGCCACTTGATTAACCAATTCACCCGCTTTCACCTTCGCGGTGAGATCTTTACTCACACCGGCAATCAGTCTTACTTTTTCACCCTCTACGGTGGCTAACACAACAGCGGATGTACCAAGCTTATTTTTCAATTGATCCAAGGTCTCGCGCAGGGTTTTTACATCCGCGCCATCGATTTTAGCCGCTAATACTTTAACCCCATTCACATCTATTGCTTGCGCACTTAAATCAGCGCCAGCAGCCGTTGCAAGTTTGGCTTTTAGTTGCTCAAGCTCTTTTTCGAGCTGCTTATTTTTATCGACCAACTGTGCCACCTTGGTACTTACGGATTCGCGACGGGTCTTTAGCTGCGCTGATAAATGTTGCATCAAGTCTTCGCTCTGTTGACTCCATAAAACAGCGCCTTCCCCAGCCACTGCTTCAATTCTGCGTATCCCAGAGGCTACCCCAGTTTCATTAATAATTCGGAACAATCCAATATTACCGGTGCGCGCAACATGCGTACCGCCACACAATTCAACCGAAAACTCGCCCATTTTTAAAACTCTGACTTCATCTCCGTATTTTTCACCAAACAAGGCCATAGCACCTTGCGCCTTTGCCTGCTCAATATCGGTAAGGATAACTTGCACTGCTAGGTTATTACGTATTTGCTGATTGACGAGATTTTCAATTTCTTTTTGCGCCAAGATGCTCACCGGCTCAGGGTGAGAAAAATCAAAACGCAATCGATCTGCGGTCACCAAAGATCCTTTTTGCTCAACATGATGACCTAAAATTTTGCGCAACGCGGCATGCAGTAAATGGGTCGCAGAATGATTACATTCGATAGCTAAACGCAACTTACCTTCTACAGCAGCGGTTAATGCATCACCTTCACGCACGACTCCCCGCTCCACCACACCTTGGTGAATAAAAGCACCGCTGCCATGTTTCTGCGTATCTAAAACTTCAACCATGACCGAGTCACTGGTTAAAAAACCAGTATCCCCAGCTTGCCCACCAGACTCTGCATAAAAAGGCGTTTTATCCAGGACAAAATAACCCTGCTCGCCAACAGTGAGTTGCGTCACCGGTTTACCATCGACAAAAATGGATTTAATGATCACTTGATCGGAGAGTGTTGCATATCCGCTAAATTCTGTACGCTCTACAACATCAAGGTCGGCGCTGTAATCAGCAGCAAATTGACTGGCCGCACGTGCGCGATCCCGTTGCGCATTCATCGCCCGTTCAAAGCCTTCATGATCTAAGGTCAAATTTGCACCCGCCGCAATATCCGCGGTTAGATCAAGCGGGAACCCATAAGTGTCATAAAGTTTAAACACCGTTTCCCCAGGTATCCTATTTCCGGCGAGCGAAGCAATCTCAGTTTGCAAAATTTTCATTCCTTGCTCAAGGGTTTCTGCAAAGCGCTCTTCTTCGAGCTTGAGGGTCTGCTTAATACTTTCTTTGCGGATGACAAGCTCAGGGTATGCATCCCCCATTACATCGCTTAAAACATCAACGAGCTGATAGAAAAAAAGCCCTTTTTGACCCAGCTCATAACCATGACGCGCTGCACGTCGAATAATTCTACGCAATACATAACCACGCCCTTCGTTGGATGGCATTACTCCATCTGCGATAAGAAAAGCACATGACCGAATATGATCTGCGATGACTTTAAGTGAGTTATGCGACAAATCACTGCACTGGGTATTTATCGCCGCCGCTTGTATTAAGCGCTGAAACAGATCTGTACTATAGTTGCTGTGAACACCTTGCATCACCGCCGCCACCCGCTCCAAGCCCATACCCGTATCTACCGAAGGCTTGGGCAAGGAGTTTAGGCTGCCATCCTTGGATCGGTCATACTGCATGAAGACCAAGTTCCAAATCTCGACATACCG
>CAZWUO010000268.1:0-4032 GCA_964636675.1 uncultured Ectothiorhodospiraceae bacterium | reverse complement strand
GGGTGGTGTAACAGAAACAATAGGTCGAATCGACACAAACTCAGGGTCTGGTTTTACCGGTGGATTCACACTACAGCCGGTTATTAATAAACAAGCAATGGTGACCAGAATTTGCTGATGTTTCATCTTAGTAATCAACCTTTTTAGGTATTTTGTCCAAGATAACGCAGCATTCCATCTACTGCGGATATGGCTTTAGAATTCATTTCGTAAGAACGTTGAGTTTGGATCATGTTAACGAGTTCTTCGACAACATTAACATTCGATGCTTCCAATGATCCTTGTTGCAAAGACCCCAAACCATCTAATCCCGGTTGACCCACTAATGGAACGCCGCTGGCCGCCGTCTGAATATACAAATTCCCCCCAATGGGCTCAAGACCACTTGGGTTGATAAAATCCGCGAGCAAAATATCGCCTACCGGTACGGGGGCTACGTTACCAGGTAACACAACCGACGCGTTACCATCTCGTCCAATCGAAAATGATTGTGCATCTACCGGAATATTTATCGCCGGTTCTACGGGATAGCCACTTGCAGTGACAAGACGACCCGTTGCATCCGCGCGAAAAGAACCATCCCTGGTATAACCTATTTCACCATCCGGCATTAATATTTGCAGAAACCCACGCCCTTCAATAGCGACATCAAAACTATTATCTGTCTGAATGAGGTTCCCTTGTGCATGCAGTTTTTCGGTTGCTACAGTACGTGCGCCACTACCTAACATCAAACCCGAAGGCAACATCGTATCTCCACTTGTCTGTGCGCCTGGCTGACGAATATTTTGATACAACAAGTCTTCAAATATTGCTCTTCCACGTTTGAATCCCGTGGTACTGACATTCGCTAGGTTATTTGAAATAACCGCCATGTTGGTATTCTGAGTATCCAGACCGGTTTTTGCAATCCATAAAGCTCTTTCCATAACATCCTCGCCTATTTTGTTATTAAGGAAATTGCAAACGATATACCAAACACGGTAGTATTTATTATTTGTTTCTCGATTCATTGAGAATACCAAGATAGTCTATTTTTTTGCCTTCCTACAAACTCAATTTTCAGTTAACGTATTGCTAGCGGGGAAAGGTATTGCCGGATTTTTTGCAATTAGCTAGATAAAGACGACCACTCTTGCCCACCCAATATCTCTTGACACAAAACATGACAAGTACGCCAACATCAACAATATAAAGTTGATGTACCAAAAAATATTTGAGTAAGTTGGCAATAAAAATAAAAATAAAACAGTAAAAAATTTTACAATACCGTTCGGTTATTCTGGGGTTTAACCTAGAATCCGCAGTTGGACGAGTTGAAGTGTGCGTTTGCGGTGGTGTATATCCCCAACAGTAGGCGCTTTTAGGCGAAGCATAGCGACGCGGAATAGTGAGCTATTCCAAGGAGCGACAGCGCAGAGATACGCCATGAATATAAGAGAGGCTCAATGCAAATAAAGAGGGGACATTTTTCTCGAGAGGAAAATCAGTTGACACGAAATATTTTTTAGCGAAGCTATCGCTTGCTGGATGACGTAATAATATAAATTTCTCTAGAATCTATTATTTTTTCAATTTCGATACCAAACGATTGACACAAGTATTATTAGCTCATGCGTAATAACGACTGCGAAGCTTCATCAATTTCTTCTGAAGTTTTCATTGCTTTTACTTGCATTTCAAAATTTCTAGAAAGGGTGATCATTTTAACCATGGTCTCGACTACGTTAACATTACTACGCTCTAAATACCCCGAAACAACTTTGACATTTGCAGCAACATTTAAGGCTTGTCCATCAATGCCTCTAAACAGGCCATCCGCACTTTTTTCTATGGTTGCTGTATCAGGGTCGACAAGTTTTATGCGATCAATGGCAACCAAGGCCACGGCCCCTTGACCAAGAGGACGTATGGTAATCGAGCCATCCGTGCCTATTGCTAGCGTTTGCGCAGGAGGCACAACAATGGGACCCGCATTTCCGATAACCGGAAGCCCTGTACCGGTAAGTAATTGGCCATTTTGCGCAACCTGTAAATTGCCTGCACGAGTATATGCTTCACTGCCATCATTTCCTTGAACCGCAATCCATCCTGAACCCTTTATTGCGATATCCAAATCTCGACCGGTGCTTTGCAACGGACCGCCCGCAAAATTAATACCTGGACGTTCAGCCATCGAGTATGCACGCGAAGGATGTCCTGGCCCGAATACTGGCATACTGCGAAATTGTTCAAGATCTGCTTTAAAACCGGTAGTACTTGCGTTCGCCAAATTATGATTATTGAGTCCTTGGGATAACATCGACTCTTTTGCGCCGGTCATGCCGATATATAGCATTCGATCCATAATCCTAGAATCCTTAGTTGAGTGGGGTTGGTTGTGTCGTCAATTAATGTGATCATATCAACGGACGATACGCCCTAAGGTTTAACGAATATTCAACAATGTCTGGGTCAATTGATCCGCCGTGCTTATGACTTGCGCATTCGCTTGATAAGCGCGCTGCGAAACAATCATAGCCACTAATTCATCCGCAATTTCCACCGTCGAGGCTTCCAACGCTCCGGCCTGAATTAAGCCAAGGCTAGCAGTTCCCGGCTGACCTAGAATCGTATCACCCGCGTCAAAGGTTTCTGCCCACAGTGAATCTCCCGCCTGCCTAAGGCCTTGTGGATTAGCCACGCTTGCCATCGCCACCATACCAAGAACCTCTTTGTTACCATTGGTATAACGCGCAAATACCACGCCGCTGTCTTCAACATCAAAGCCCGTTAAGCGCCCTGTCGAGAATCCATTTTGACTGACCTCGTTGACGGCAAAGTCACTACCAAACTGGGTTATCGACCCAAAGTCTAGCGTTATTTGCACATCGGCAGAACCGGTAGACGTCGCAAAAGGCTCATACACGACTTGGCCCAAAACGGCAGTATTCTGGATTGCACCACCGCCATCTAAATATTCAGAGCTTAACACCGTGCCATCTGCTGCAAACCCAATCACCGCAGGTACGCGGTTCGTCGGCGCAGTATTTGTTCCTGCACCGGGGGGAGTTCCTGCCGGTGTCGCCGATGGTTGTAAGGGGTTGCCATCTAAATACACAAAGGTTTGCCAGGTGCTTGATTCTGTCGCATCGGGGATATCATCCGTGACAAGATTACTATCTTCTATTTTTCGAAAATAAAGTTGTATGACATGCGAGCCACCGAGTGAATCATAAACAGTCTGCGCGGTTAAGTGATTTGGGGTGAATGTATTCGGATCAGTAGGATCAAACTGTACCCCTGCATTGGGATTAAAACGACTATTTGCGGGTATATTTGCACCGTATGCCGCCGCACCTTCCACATCAAAAATAGCTGAGCTATCTGCATCAACATTCAGACTAACATTCATCGAGGTCGTCGCTTGGGGTGTTCCAACCGTATTTTGTAACTGTAAATCAACCAAGCTTCCTGTATTAAATGTCGTTGTAGTACCAACCGTCACTGGAGAAAATATTTGCAGGGTTTGACCCGTTGAATTTACCACTTTTAAGTCCCGGTCTACCCCAAAGGTTCCGTTCCGTGTTAAAAAGCGGCCCTTATCATCTTCAACGACAAAAAAACCTTTCCCGGTAATCGCAAGATCGGTACTATTATCGGTGTATTCAATGTTTCCTTGACTGAAGATTTGACGTAGATTCGAAGTTCGTGCACCTGAACCTGGAGTAACGCTTCCAATCGCACCATACGCTGCCGCATAAACATCAACAAACTCCGCGCGTGATTTTTTGAATCCCACGGTTGATGAATTAGCAATGTTATTCCCTGTTACTTTTAAATCCTGCGATGCAGCGTTTAATCCACTTAATGCAATACGAAATGGCATAACTATCTCCTACGTTGTACTCTTAATGCTACTTACTTTTCCACGCTATTTTCTCAAAAAAATCACAAAATTTCTTTCACTTTATCCATAGTCATTTCGCCAATTCCTGCAACATTAAGCGTCATCGGGCCACCATTCTTGCCTAACGTTACACTATTAACTGG
>CAZWUO010000267.1:0-4043 GCA_964636675.1 uncultured Ectothiorhodospiraceae bacterium | reverse complement strand
GACGGGCTTGGCGCTGCTGTTGGGGTTGATCCCCATTCTTTGGAGCGATGGTACGGGCGCGGATGTCATGAAGCGTATTGCTGCGCCCATGGTGGGTGGCATTGCCTCGGCGCTCATCACAGTCTTGATCTTGTTTCCCGCCATCTTTGCCATCTGGAAAGGGCGGGCATTACGCGCCAGCACCTCGGGGAGGAGCGATGACCTAACATAACAAAATGAAAAGCGCTCATGTGCGTTCCCACGATCCTCTGTGAGAATGCATACCGATGATATGGCTGACCACGCTGGAGTGTGGAAACCCGAAATTTGTTAAATCAACCGTTAAGGAAGCAAACAATGAAACTGCAAACCATCATAGTGTTATCAATGGCGCTTCTGCTATCAGGCCTTACTACATTATCCGTCAGTGCCGCCAAGCAAACCCATCATGGTCTTGGCACCATTACAGCCATTGACAGTAAAGCTAAAAAGATCCAACTCAAACACGGCCCGATCAAAAGCATTGGTTGGATGAGCATGAAAATGTTCTTTGCGGTAGACGATGCAGAACTGTTGGACGAGGTCGAGGTCGGAGATAAAGTGGACTTCGAATTTATCGAAACACGGGACAAACGTTACGTGATTACCGACATCGAAGTGCAGTAATGAATCTAAAAGTGGCATTTTACGCAATGCCACTTTTTTTTAATCCTTAACCTAGATTCTAGGTTTAACAACGAGGTGAATGTTATGATGGGCTATGACCATGGTTCAATGATGGGTGGTATGTGGTTTTTTTCAATCCTATTTTGGGTTTTGATTATTGGCGCAGTGGTTTTTATGACTAAATGGCTTCTACAACGTGAGCAAAATGAAGACGGATCTGGAATCAACCAAGAATCAGCGCTGGATATTTTGCAGAAACGTTATGCCAAAGGTGAGATAGACCAGGAAACTTTCGAGCAAATGAAAAAACATATCGAGGCATGAAACTTTGGCCTATTACTACCTTAGGGAAATAAAATATTGAGGAACGCGCACATTCCTAAAGTGCTTCACCCGCATCTGTAATTATCCAGTTGAAATCATCGGTAAGCTTGTCTCTAGCAGTCTTTGATCTGCTGGAGTACTGGCTATTCCCCGCGCTAAAATTGACATAGTTTTGCAAATCTTGTTGGCTCCAGCCTAACAGCAAGGCATCATAATTTGCTATGGAGAGGTTTGTGCCATCAAACATCGTCTTCATATCTTTCACCGAAGAGACGTCCCAATAGAAGTCATTCCGTAGAGGAGGCGCTTAAGTGCTTAGCCACTGATGTTAGCTCAGTCAATCAGGCCGCAAAAAAACTTGGTGTTAGTATTAGAACTCTGCAAAGGATGATAGGGCAAGAGACTGATAGGTCACCCACTTACTGGATGCTGCTGGCGCGAGTTAGAAGAGCAGCAAGGGCATTGAGTGATTCAGTCGCTCTTGCCGATATCGCTGATATGCATGGATATGCCGATCAGTCGCATATGAGTAGAGAATTTAAACGGTGGTTTGATACTACCCCATCTGCTATGCGTAGTACCCCAAGCATGCTTCGCCAATTGTGCACAGGGGTTACGACTGAGCTGACACTTGCATGCAGCATTGCGCGTTTAAATCCAAACGCAGTCTCAAAGAATACGAGTGTGTCTGTAACGTTTTTTACGTAGAGGATGGTATATTTGAATATCAAGTTTTGCATTGCATCAATCTCATCATTATTTGGATAGCAAATATTAAATTGTGTTGCTTATATACCCGTGGCGTTATAGATTTAGGTTTTTAGTGTACGTCATATTCATTTCATGACGAGGCGAAATGACGCGTAATAGCCGGTCTATTGCAAGGAATTTCAACGAAGTCATGGAAAGAATACGGCGTGTAATAAGGCCTAAATCTATAACGCCACGGGTATATTGTCTTGAATAAATGCGACAATCGGAGCTTGCTGCTTTAGCAGGTTTGTTGTCTCTCCTTTCTAGTACATCGTCAAGGCTTAGGCCTAAGGACTAACATTGGGTTCAATTGCAGAAAATAATAACTTCGCGCTAATCGCAGTTTGTTGACCCGCATTTTGTTGGTCTGGCTCATAAACTAATTCAAAGGCCTCTAATAAGCTTGGTCGATTGCTGATACTTTCGGGTTTCAGCGAAAACTGAATCGCGTTGGTCATATCAAATGTGACCTCCCACCAGCTTTCGGGCGTGGTTAATTGTGCATGGCTAACCGTTAAATTATTTGATATCGGTACTACAAAAGGGACGTAATTTGGGTTTCCATCACCGGGGTAGGTATAATTGACCAGTTTTGCTTCGGTAATTAAATTGTCTGCTACTTCACTGCGCACTTCGGAACAATTTGTATCATTACACCATGAAAAACGAGTTTCAGTGCTTGATTTAATGAGCTTATCTCCCAGCTGCATCGTGCCTGTTACATCATCGGCGGATGTGGTTGCGGAAAATACGGTACGGATCACAAAGCTATTGTCCATATTTGCGCTATCTGCCGTACCGCTAAGGGTGAATGTTGCATCGAGATAATCGTAATTAAATTCCATGCGAGTGATGATAGGGTTGGCGGGCATGTCGTCCGCTGAAGGTGCAAAATACAGACTGGAAAATTTTGTTTTAGCAATCAGCGAAAATTGAATTTCGCCACCCAGTCCCGCGGAAGGATTGCTAATGATCGCCTCATTGGCACCAATCATCGTGATATTAAAAGCGCCAGGCCCTAACTCACCGAGCATGGCGCCCCCTGAGAAAATGCGGCCTTGTAAATTATTGGGTGTACAGCCATTGCTACCTGCGTCACATAGACCATTTGAAAAGTTTCGGCTCATTACTTTGCTATTGCTTGTAGGTGTCTCAGATAAAACCCCGGAGAGTTGCACATTGCCTTGTACTAGCTCCCCGTCCTCTGCACAACTGGCTAAACCAAGGCTAATTAAGCTAAGGTAAATGAATTGTCGCATATCTGATTTTCCTTGTTGTCTGTTGAACCTAGGTTCAACAGACAGAATTGAAAAATATGATCATTGAGGCAGTTTGTATGCCGTTAATCCAGGTTTGACGGTTCGTACATTGTCGAGGCCCCATTTTGCGTGTTTAGCGTTTCGCCGGTCTGTTTTATTTATCCTGCTTAAGAGGGTTCAGATCTGGCCTTTTTTTACCTGTATTTGCTGGCAGTATTGGACTATGGGCGCATCATCATTATATGATGTAGTACTATTTTAAGTAGTGATATCCACTCAGACAGTGATGATAAGGTAGTAATGAATTATGCAAAGCTTAATCTCTCCTCGGTTTAGAATACGCGCCTTTATTTTTTCTTGTTTATTCCTCTGGCAGTTACCGGTTAGCGCGGCGATTTTCGCAGTCAATACGCCCAGTGATCTGGTTGATATTGATTTTGCGGATGGTCTGTGCATAACGGCCAATGATGACTGTTCTTTGCGCGCGGCGGTGCAGCAAGCGAATGCGCTTGCCGGCGCGGACAGTGTGAGCTTGCCGGCGGGCGTTTATAACTTATCGCTTAGCGGCACCCTCGAAGATGCTGCGGCCAGTGGTGATCTGGATATTACGGATACGTTGACCATTAACGGCGCTGGTGCGGATCAAGTGTTTATCGATGGCATGGCGGCGGATAGAGTTTTTGAGTTAGTGAAAGATGCGACGGCGGTGATCAACGGGGTGACGATTCGCAATGGGGTTGCGGATGGTTTGTCGTTGCGCGGCAATGCTAACGGTGGCGGTAGCCGCAGTGGCATCGGTGGTGGCATTAAAAGCGAAGGTTGGTTGACCTTAAATGATTGCAATGTCGATCGGAATACGGCCTTTAACGGCGGTGCTGGAATTCACGCCGTATACCGTGGTTATCCGGTTCAAGGTTCACTTACGGTTAATCGTTGCAATATAACGAACAATGGTGCGGGTGGCGGTTCAGGTGGTTTTGGGGGTCACATCTATGCGGAAAACATCCCCATAACAATACGCGATAGTGTGCTTAAAAACAGCAGGAGTTCGAGTACTTGGGG
>CAZWUO010000266.1:0-4051 GCA_964636675.1 uncultured Ectothiorhodospiraceae bacterium | reverse complement strand
AACACGATGCAGTGGGGCTCCGCGTTCGCGGCGGGCGCCTCCGGCACGGAACGGCCTTCAGCCGGATAAGTTACATCACGATAATTCGGGTTTTTCTCAAGCACCATTTGCCGATTAGGATTATTAACGGTCAGCATATACGCGCCAGTACCCACGGGATACCAATTAAGCGAAATATTTTTCTCCTTAAATCCCGGCTGCGCATAAAACCTATCAGCCTCCCAGGGCATAGGCGCAAAAAACGGCATCGCTAACCAATACACTAACTGAGGATATACGCCATTAATTGTGATTTGGTAAGTATATCGATCAAGAACCTGAACTCCCGCTAATTTATAATCGCGTAAATCCAAAAATTGTCCATTAAGTGTTTTTGATTTTGCGCTCAACTCCACAGCCAGTTGACGCAGTCCCGGAATATATTCACTGATCACACCTAATATCGGCGAGTGAGTGTTGGGATGTGCCAGCCGTTTCATCTGATAAACATAGTCACGCGCTTCAAGGGTTCGTGAACCTATAAACTCAAAATCACTCAATTGATGAATATCATCTAAAACACTTTCCGCTAAATTCAGATAACGAGCATCACCTGCTGGGGTTTTAGCAAAGGCCGGATGAGGTTGATACTTGATGCCAGGTTTGATACGTATGGTGTAAACACTCTTAACCACCGTCTTTGGATCTGCATCAGATGCCAGGATATTTCCATTAACATCAAAATAAACCGGTTGCGGCACTTCAGTGGCCGTCAGCGGAATAAGTTCATAAGGACGTTTCAAATAATGGTATTGCAACGGGGGTTCATAAATTTGCCCAATAAAAGCATATTCATTAGAACTATAAGAACGCGCAGGATCAAAGTGCTTGGGTCTTTCACTGAATGATGAGTATAAAATATTTTGCGCATGCTCATCGGAAGGATAGGGGTTATTCCAAGAGCTGCTCTCACATCCTGCCAGGGAAAAGCCAATAAAAAAAAGTAAAACCTGAACTCTAAGAATTTTTCTTATCCTCACAATCCTCACTTAGGAATTGTTATGCTAACAATCTCCTAACCAGTAAAAGTGTATAAATTAAAACCACTTAACCCGTATTTACTCATTTGCATATAAACGACACGAGGGCCTGTAAATTTGATTTTTTACTATGACACCGCAAGCATTTATAATGCAAGCAAAAAAATACTGAGAGTCGACAAGCTACGCCGTCAAGACTCATTTTAACCTCAATACTGAATAACGACTTACAGATTGCTATTCAATATAATGAATTACCTGACTTAACCATTCGACTATTTTCAGAAGGACTCACTATGGGATTTTTAACAGGCAAACGTGCACTAATTATTGGGCTTGCAAGTCACCGATCCATCGCTTGGGGCATTGCCCAAGCAATGCATCGAGAAGGGGCCGAACTCGCATTTTCGTATCAAAATGACAAATTAAAAGGGCGTGTTGAAAAAATGGCCGCCGAATGTAATTCAAGCATAACCATGCCATGCGATGTATCCAGAGATACGGATATCACTGGCATTTTCACCGCGCTGGAACAACACTGGGATAAACTTGATATATTGATTCATTCTGTTGCTTTTGCGCCTAAAGAAGAATTAGAGGGTGATTATGTTGAGATGACAACACGTGAAGGCTTTAACCAGGCGCATGATATCAGCTCATACAGCTTTACAGCCCTTGCAAAAGCAGGAAGAAAAATGATGCAAGGCACTAATGGCGCATTGCTTACCTTGAGCTACTTAGGCGCAGAACGAGCGATGCCTAATTACAATGTTATGGGTCTGGCAAAGGCGAGCCTGGAAGCGAACGTAAGATATATGGCCCAGTCTTTAGGGCCTGAAGGATTAAGAGTTAATAGTATTTCAGCCGGCCCGATTAGAACACTCGCGGCCGCAGGTATTAGTGATTTTCGCGCTATGTTAAAACAGGTAGAGAATAACGCGCCACTCCGTAAAAACGTTTCCATCGATGAAGTCGGAAACACTGCGGCGTTTCTCACATCAGATCTCAGCGCAGGAATTACAGGACAAAACATATACGTTGATTCAGGTTATAACATCATCGGAATGCCTGCATTATAACCGCTATACCCTAGTAATAAGCTGAGATTATAAATTTCCGGGAAACCGTTGTATCTCAGCTTCTGCTTTTAGGGTTTTCAACAATGTAGAAAACTCATCCAAACCGATGGTATTCGCCATACTTTGTAATTGAGTGCTTCTTTCTTCTTCTTGCAAAGCCGAAAGATCACCATTTTTTACGCTAGACAAAACAGCCGCCGCATAGCCTCCACTGGCAAGCGGCATCCCTTTAATGCTAGTTTTGTTTTCTACAGGACGATTCATCGCAAAAACAAATTTTAAAATATCTCGATTGACGGCTGAAGTATCACGTTTATGCCACGCTTTCTCTTGCCATTCATAGGAAGACTGTTCAGCAAGCATTTTTCCATTTTCACCCTCTTGAATCTTCTTGAGTATTTTTTCACCTTCAACAGCAACTAATTCTTTAACTTTTTCGTTGACTAATTCGTTCGTAATTTGCGCCTTAACCTCGGCGAGAGGTCTACGCATAGCTGGCAAATATTCTTTAACCCGAACGATAACAGCATGACTGCCATCTAATTCTATGGCTTCGCTATTTAAGCGCTCCTTAAGTACATCATCACTGAAAGCAGCCTCAATCACTTTTCGCTCACGCGCAATTCCAGGCCCACCAGCACGACTCATAAAGCCCGTGGTTTTAATTTCTAAACCCAGCTCTTCATTAACAGCGAGTAAAGAATCTGGAATTTCATAAGCCATATTCGATAAAGCTTCAAGTTTGTCTATGTAGACACGCTCCGCTTTTGATCTTCTAACTTCGTCGTCAATTTCATTTCTAACTTCGCTATATGCCTTACCGGTCTCTGGTATGATTTCTTCTAATTTAATAATATGATAACCAAACTCTGATTCAACTAAATCAGTCACTTCTCCAGCGCTGAGCGAAAATGCAGCATCTTCAAAGGATTTATCCATAATGTCACGCCCGAAAGAATCCAACAAACCACCTTGCTCTGCCGATCCCGGATCCTCTGAATGCTCTTTCGCTAGTTCAGCAAAATCGCCGCCCGCTTTAATCTTTGCAAGCACGTCTGCTGCTTTAGTCTCCGCGTCATCACCGGTAATCAAAATATGTCTTGCTATGCGCTGCTCTGCAACCACATAACGTTCTTTATTTTCGTCGTAAAAAATTTCCAAATCTTCTTCACTCACACTCACGCCACCTTTCAACGAATCCAACGTAAGCTCTACATACTCTAAATTAACTTGTTTTTGCGACTGATACAGCGTTAGATTAGCATCATAATGTTGCTCAACTTCTTCATCCGATATTTTTAAATCCTGCTTAAAATTTTCGGGAGAAATCTTTAAATAGGAAAATTCGCGCTGTTGATTTTGCAGCTGATAAATCAGATCAACATCTTGATTCGTGGTAAACGCGGTAGCCGCAATCCCGTTAATCATTTGATCGGCCAACAAGGCGCGACGAATTCTCGCTTCAAAACCACCGGTTGATTCACCGGAAATCATTAATGATCTTTCATACGCAAGCTTAGAAAATCGACCATCTTCTTGAAAAGCGTCAATCGCCTGTATGCGATTCGCTAATTGATTATCTGACACGGTAAGGCCTGAATTAATGGCTGTTTGTAATATGATCTCGTTTTCTACGACGCGTTCCAGAGCGGAAACTTTTATCTGATCATCGAATAAATCTGGATCAAAATTATTACCAAACATTTGCTGCATCCGGCTACGTTCATTCTGGTAAGCAATTTGATATTCATAAGTTGATACATCAGTACCGTTCACAATAGCGACTTGAAAACCACTGTCCTCAGTCCCAACCCATTCATTAACACCCCACAGACTAAATGAAAGAATAATTGCCCCTATGATCAGATAGGAAAAGAAACCTTGCACACGTTCACGGATGACTTGCAACATAATCTTAAATATCCAGAGATTGTTAAAATTAAAAAAGGGCCC
>CAZWUO010000265.1:0-4075 GCA_964636675.1 uncultured Ectothiorhodospiraceae bacterium | reverse complement strand
AGCAGAGTGCTTTGCATTGGGTGTCTGGCAAGGCGCGAAGAGGAGGAATAGCAGGCTTATTGCGACGATTCGCAACGCCGCCAGACGCCCAATGCAAGGTGCTATACAGACCGTAGCGACTCACCCAATCGGTGAAATCTAGATTGACTCAAATAGTTAATGTGTTCATGCGCATAACGCCTTTTCGAAGCGATCAACTGCGGAATCTAGGTTTATCCTCTGCAACGCCTAAATGCGCCTACTGTTGGTGCCGTGCTTGACAAGGACGCTGCTAGATTCTGCCCAACGAAGTGCTGATATTGCCTGCGCACGGCGCCTTGTTGCAAAACATGACAGGAACGCTGAACCCGTTAATATAATATGGCTGATGTACTAGCGATTAACCGAACTATTCGACATAATACGGCGTTTTTTCCAGAAGGCTTCTTCATGTGGTTTAATAACATACAGATTTACCGATTCACCCAAACATTCACTCTTAACGCTGAAGAATTAAGCGAAAAACTCCAAACATTCAAGTTTAAACCCTGTGGCAAATTGCAGCCTGCAAGTTATGGCTGGACAACACCATTAGGCAAACATGGCAATGATTTAATCCACGCCGCAAATGGCAACATCATGATCTGCGCGCGCAAAGAAGAAAAAATCCTGCCAGCCAGTGTAGTGCGCGAATTTGTAGATGAAAAAGTGGCAGAAATCGAGGACATACAAGCTCGAAAATTGCGTAAAAAAGAAAAAGAAGCGATAAGAGACGATGTGATATACGATTTACTACCGCGCGCTTTTCTGCGCAGCCATTTAAGCTTTGCATATATTTCAGCCAGCGATAATTTTATCCTAATCAATGCCAGCAGCAGCAATAAAGCAGAAGAGTTATTAGTGTATCTGCGCAAATCCATCGGCTCATTACCGGTAGCTCCTATCGCATTGATATCAACACCTGCAACAACTTTGACACGCTGGGTTGCTGCGGAAGAAGTACCTGATGATTTTTTAATAAATGATGAATGTGAACTACGTGATACCGTCGAAGATGGCGGAATTATTCGTTGCAAACGTCAAAACCTCGAAGCAGATGAAATTCAAGCCCATATAACCGCAGGCAAACAAGCGGTGAAACTGTCGATCAGCTGGCAAGAAAGCCTGTCTTGCATTATCAACGAAGACTTTTCGATAAACCGACTCAAATTCAGTGATGAAATTCTCGAGCAAGCAGATAACGAAGGTGCTGATGATTTTGCAACACAATTTGACCAAGACTTTTCCATCATGGCTCTCGAGTTGAAGCGTTTTATTCCGCGCTTAATTGAGGTTTTTGGCGGAGAACATCAAGTCCTTAAATAAAAAACTTGTACACCGTCAAGGCTATTTTGACGGTGCACTCTACTAACCAAAGATCGCTTTAAATATAAAAAAGAAAATAATGGCGAGTATAGCGCCTGCGGGCAGGGTAACTATCCAAGACATAAAAATAGTCCGTACCACTTGCATATTTAATGCGCCTATGCCTCGTGCCAAGCCTACACCGAGTACAGCACCAACCAAGGTATGGGTCGTTGATATGGGCAAACCCGTGCCAGAGGCAAGCACAACCGTCGTCGCCGCTGCTAACGTTGCGGCAAAACCACGGCTTGGAGTGAGTTCAGTAATACCCGTACCCACAGTTGCAATAACCCGGCGTCCATACATCGCCAGTCCAGCGACTATGCCTACGCCACCTAATGCAAGTATCCACAGTGGTAAAGCAGATTGTTGCGATACAATACCATCGTTTTGGACAACACTTACCACTGCAGCAATAGGCCCAACCGCATTTGCAACATCATTTGAACCATGCGCGAATGCCATTGCACAGGCGGTAAACATCATTAAGATGGCAAATATTTTTTCTACGTTCGTAAAATGAAAATCATTATCATCACTCGCATCAATTTTTATGCGCCGTATCAATATTTTTCCAATCGCTGCGGCGATCAATCCAATGACTAACGCAATCAGATAGCTTTGCAGTATCGTGACATCTAGGCCTACGTGTTTGAGGCCTTTGAAAACGGTGACCAATGAAATAATGAAACCCACAAAAAATATATATATTGGTACATATTTTTTAGCATTTTCAAGCGGCTGCGACGTACCTAAAATCGAGCGCTGAACACTCATGAATAAGAAATAAGAAAGTGTGCCGGCAAGAAGAGGAGATACAATCCAGCTCAGCGCTATAAAACCAACCTTCCCCCACATCACCGCTTCGAGACCTATACCAACCGCTGCAAAACCTACTATGGCACCCACGATGGAATGAGTCGTCGATACTGGCCAACCTTTCGAAGATGCAATTAATAACCAAATGCCAGCGGCTAACAATGAAGCCAACATTCCATATACCAATAACTCGGGAGTTGATGCCAATAACTCACTATCAACCATGCCTTTACGAATGGTTTTAGTCACTTCTCCACCCGCGAGTACCGCTCCGGCCAGCTCAAAAACGGCCGCAATAATTATTGCTTGTTTTATGGTTATCGCTCGACAGCCAACTGAAGTAGCCATCGCATTTGCCACATCATTGGCACCTATACCCCAAGCCATGAATAGACCAAAAACAATGGCCATAATAATAAACGTCGTACCATAATCCATCTAAAAACTCCTCAACGAGCAAGCAACAACTGCAATCTACTACCTACACGCTGCGACAAATCACCAATGTCGCCAATGCTATCAATTATTTTGTACATGAAAACAACGTCTATTGGTGGTAATTCTTTCTCTATTTTGAATAACTTAGCTCTGACAGAAATTTCAATTTTATCAGTATCACTCTCAATCCGATTTAACTCTTCTATCATGGATTTCACCAGATCGACCTCTGAACCCCGAAAACCCGTTTCGACAAGCTCATCTAATTCATTGATCGCTTTATGAGCTTGGCGAGCAGCATCCACCGACCGATTTACAAATATCAATAAGTCTGGGCCAAACTCATCGGGAAAGGTCATTTTTCGACCAACTATGAGACCTGCAATATCCTTAGCCTTGTTCGCTACGCGGTCTTGCATGGTTAATACTTCGAGCAAATCCCGGCGTGAAACAGGCATCATTAATCCAGTAGGCAGATGCAATCTCAGCTCTCTCTTGAGATCATCGGCCTCATTTTCCAACGCAGAAATACGCTTTTGTAAGCTATTTACGCAGTCTCTGTCTGACGCAATAATAGCCTCGAAAAAAGCCGGAAGCTCAGACACACAGGTCAGCACTTTTTCCATATGCGTTTGCAAAGGTCTAACGGGAGACTGGCCAAATAAACGATAGATATAATTTTTTGATACCATGGCTTCACCATTCTGCTCAATTTTGAGGGGTGATTATATATGCTTAGCCAATTTAGGCAACGCCGCATTCCGTAAAATTCTCACCTTTCCTTTCTCCTATCATCCGTCGGGAACCCCGCTAACAACGCATTGAGGAACGTCTAGAGTTGCAGCGATAAGCACCACCTGATGACGGCATCCTTTTAGCAACACCTGTGTTAACTCGAAAACCTGAACAATAAAGTTGGTTTCTATGGATAAAATAACCGAAATAAAGCTCTTAATGACCCTGGCACTCGTTTTTTACGCCATAGCCATCACACTAGGGCGCAATCACAGAAAATGGAACATCCCTCGCTGGGTGCATTTTTCTGCCGGCTTCACCGGCTTCATACTCGATATGTGGGCCACTTGGGAAATGGAACGACTAAGACATGCCGGGTGGGAAGGCTATAGTGAAAACTGGTTTTTATTCGGACACACTATTGTCTCAACATTGGCTATTATTTTTTTTCTCTCGATGGTTTTTTTAGGTGCACGTCACAAAATAAAAATCCATCGTTTCGTAGCATGGTACGTCTTTGTTCCGGCATGGGTATTATCTTACACCAGTGGGATTTTTTTGGTGACCGTCACAGATAACGACTTATTAGTACAAACGACACCCGTAAGTGCTTATGTCGCCAAGTAATCTACGGATAGGTCTAGAAAAGCAATGAGAGAATACTTAAAAAGGAGTCATTAACTCAAAAAAGAGTCATTAA
>CAZWUO010000264.1:0-4079 GCA_964636675.1 uncultured Ectothiorhodospiraceae bacterium | reverse complement strand
GCACAAGTGGGGTCAATGTACAAGACATCGTATGCATCACCAAAAAAATAACCGATGTAAATGATGATTTATCAGGTGCGATGTATACTTATGATGATAATGGCAATATGCAGTATGGAAACGGACGTCATATTAGCTACACTGCATTTGATAAAGCAAATCGCATTGAAAGAAGCAATAAAGTTGTCAGCTTTGATTACGGACCCGAACATAATCGTTATCGCAAAACCACATCAATCAATGATGACAAAGAAACCGTTATTTATATTGACAAGTCATTTGAAGAAATAACCCACCCTGACGGAACGAAGACTTATAAACATTATGTGCAAGTAGGTGGTGAAACCGCTGCGGTCATCACAAAAGAGGCTATCAATCAAATCGCGTTTTTGCATACAGACCAATTGGGGTCAGTTGATCTGATTACCGATGAAAATGGTGCTATATTAGAACGCTTTGCTTATGGGCCGTTTGGTGATCGTATAGATGCCGGTTGGAAAGACGGTATCATTACCAGTAAAAAATCATCTCTAGCCAACCGCAGTTATACCCAACATGAATACTTAGATAATGTTGAATTGATTCATATGAACGGTCGTGTTTATGATCCCAATATAGGTCGCTTCTTAAGTGCTGATCCGTTTGTGCAATTTCCGTTTAGTACCCAAAGCTATAATCGATATAGCTATGTATTAAATAATCCTATGTCGCTTACAGATCCTAGTGGCTATAATTCAGATTGTGGTGCAGGGTCTTGCGGGCCACCAGAACCACCAATCCCAGAAATTCCAGACACTGATATTCCGGATCTTGATTTTCCAGGCCTCGATTATTCAAATGATTATGAATATGCGGTGTTTAATTATGAAACGGGTGAAATCGAAATATATACCTATGACACGGTAGGCATAGAATACGTAACTTATTATGAGGTCGAGATTGGAAACATAATTGCTGATACATTTCTTCCCGATGTGGATGCGATATCAGAAGCCTTTGAAAACGGAATACCCGCAGGATTATTGGTACTTGCGACAGAGCTTGTTGCAAAACCGTTAAAGAAATTGATGGGCTTGGTGACGAAGGGGGGATCATCAACGCTGGATTTTCTAAATAACGCAGAAAGGACTAATAGCGGTCTTAAAGTTGATAACGCCACTCTGCAACAAATAGGTGCGGCGGAGGCTCGTGGAGGAAAAGGCTTTTCTGGCTTAACTCCCAAGGTTGTTCAATATAAACCAGCGACTTGGCAAGGGCAGAAAACAGGCGGTACTCAAACTGTTATTAAATATCAAAATGGCGTGGGGCAAACCAAATTTACAGTTCACTCAGTAACAGATGGCGCAGGAAAAGTTGTTCATCGAGATTTCGATTCCGTTTTAATTAAATCCGGACAACAGGTGGTTAAATAGGATGGACTATAAGGCTTTCTTCGTCGAGTTACTGGTGCAGTTTTTAAATGGCATGTTAAGCCGTACTGAGGTTGCAGAAAAAATTGCGGTTACGATACCTATCGATACAGAGTACAAAGATAATGAAGATCTAATGAATAATTGCGAATGGGCGCTAAGGCATATCAACGAACCTGATCACTATTCGACTGAAAACGAACTTTCGTATTATCTAAGTTGTTTGAAAGGTGAAGAGAAATATGATCAAGAGGAGCGGGATAGCAGTATGTAGTCTCTCTGTTTTTCAAAGTGATACGCAGCCCGTAGGTTGGGGTGAGGTACGAACCCCAAAAAAATTAAATGGTATCGCATGATTGCGTGTAACGGGTGGTGGTTTGAATGGGTATTTGCTGGTATTGGATGGGTTTGGTGTGTTGGGGTTCACAAAAGGCGTTTACCCCAACCTACGTGGGATTTAACAATGTGGTTGGGTTAATCTGTAGACGCTAATTAAAAGCCCGTAGGTTGGGGTGAGGTACGAACCCCAACAAAGTTAAATGGTATCGCATGATTGCGTGTAACGGATGGTGGTTTGAATGGGTATTTGCTGGTGTTGGATGGGTTTGGTGTGTTGGGGTTCACAAAAGACGTTTACCCCAACCTACGGGGGATTTGACAATGTGGTTGGGTTAATCTGTAGACGCTAATTAAAAGTCATGCCTTGTTATATCACGTTGAAAGTTAAGAATGATGATTAAAATAGGTTTATAGATAAATACATATTAATTCGTCCGAAATCAGGGTTTAAACCCCCGTCTTTAGACGGGTAGCTTAAGCTAGCGGTTGAATTTATAATGTGATGTATGAAATATCGACATGGATCACATACGAAATATAAAATTGAATATCATTTTGTTTGGGTTACAAAGTATCGCTATCAAGTACTGACGGGAGAAGTTGGGTTACGAGTGAGGGAGCTAGTAAGGCAGACTTGTGAGCAATTAGAAATCGAAATTCTAAGGGGAGTGGTTAGCAAAGATCATGTTCACTTGTTGGTTTCTGGTCCGCCGAATATATCTCCCTCGGAGATCATGAGGCGTGTAAAAGGAAGAAGTGCTACAAAACTATTTCAAGAATTTAAGCATCTTAAAAAGCGATATTGGGGGCAACACTTTTGGGCGAGGGGGTATTTTTGCGTGACTGCGGGTGAGCTAACAAAAGAAATGATATTGGAGTATTTGGAACATCACTTTGAGCGTAAGCCAGATGACAACTTTGATGTTGAATAAAGATTGACTGGCTTTAGCCGGAATGCTGGACTTTCAGTCCGCAGTTTTTAACCCACCGTCTTTAGACGGTGGTTGTTAAGTATAAAAAATGGTTATACAGTAATGAAAAAAGTCTTGTCATCAATATCTATAATTAGAAAAATAAATTTCATGCTGAGACTTACATTTTTGTATTTGTTTTTTTTCTCTGCCACTCTCAATGCAGCATTAACCGAATCCAAAATCGAAATAGCATCGCTAGCCGGAAATTCAGGAGATACTCTTTTAGTGCCGGTAAAATTTTTCAATCATCATAATGTTGTTGCGATTCAAATTGACGTTACTTACGATGCGTCAAAACTTAAATCCTTTTTTCCACAGAAAATAACTAACCAAAATGTGTTAGAAAATCAAAAGATTTTATCTTATGAATCGGTATCCGGTACACGGACCGTTATTGTGACGCCAGATAAACTGAGAACCGTGTTAGCCAATGGTATCTTAATGCATATTCCGTTTAAAGTTTTGAGTGATGCTGGTATAGCAGATAAGGCCATTAACCTAGCAACAGCGACTACCCTTTTGAGTGATGCGAATGGGGCAAAAGTCCTTGGTTCAAATATGCTCGTACTTTCGGGCGTCATTGGTGTGGATGCCGATGGAGATGGTTATCCGGATAGTATCGATGATTATCCAACAAACAGTACTCGGTGGAAGCGACTTTTTACGCTAGATGTTGTCGATAAAACATTGGATGAAGCCATGTTGGTTGCATTCGATGTGAGGGATGTTTTAACGACTGCCGGAATGAATTTGACTTATACGATTGTTGGACTACCACAAAACGCTCAATTTGATGGGGTTCGTTTCAACTGGTTAACCAACTACCAGGATGGAGGTGTTTATCCACTCACTTTCTCGGTATCCGGAGAAGGGTTTACTGAATCTAAATCTATCGTTATTACGCTGCTGAATGCGAACAAATTACCTTCTACTGAAAATTTTACCCAAAGTGTTAGCAATAAAATCACAGATATTAATCTGTCATTACGTACTGTTGATCTTGATGGAGATGCATTAACTTATAATATCGTTTCCCAGCCAACACATGGAACTTTAAGTCTAAACGCAAGTACCGGTGTGGCGACTTATGAGCGCTCTAATTATGACTCCGTTCCTGATAGTTTTTCATTTAGTGCAATAGATGTGGAAGGGTCATCAAATATATCCACGGTGAGTATCACCATGGCTGATACTGATAATGATAAACTGAATGATATCTACGAAACATCGATTGGCCTCAACCCCAGCGACCCACTCGATGCAATAGGGGATGTCGACAACGATGGCCTGAGCTATCAACAAGAATACCTGTTAAAAACTGATCCGAATAATAACCAATTGTACTTAGCGACCGTGC
>CAZWUO010000263.1:0-4113 GCA_964636675.1 uncultured Ectothiorhodospiraceae bacterium | reverse complement strand
GCAGAGCGAAGCGGTAGAACTCCAGATCAGAAAAGCGGATCTCGGTGATGTGGCTCTTGGTTTCGATGGAGTTGGTGCAAGGGGGTTTGAGAAAACCACCGCCACGGGTGATGTTCCAGCCATCACCCGGCTTACGGTTATTACTATAACTACCATCGACTACAACCTCGAGGTTCCAGCCCTGACCGAAATCTTGGGCTTGTAGACGTTTGAGACTGTCGTAACGGCGCAGGATTTTAATCGGAATACCGCTGACCGGCAGTTCGAGATCGACAAACGTCAGCGCCAGCTGGCCAAATTTGTTTTCCCCCGCGATTTGCAACTGCGTCGTTACCGATGATTGTTTACCCGCGGTATCGGTTGCGGTCAAACGCAGTTGGTAGAGACCATTGCTCAGCAAGGTGGCATCCAATTGCCCGAGAACACCGTTGTTGACATTGTCCGAGCCGTGGGCAAAGGGCACAAGATCACCACCAATGAGTGCGTATTCCAGGCTATAACTGGCGAGGCTGAAATCTATCACCGTCCCTATGATGTCGACCAAGCCAAAGATTTCGCCGTCTTCTACAGGTGCAGTGATTGCTACCTGGGGTGGGCCGTCAACAGTGAATAAGACACCGTTACTGATTTGTGCGCCCACGGCAACGGTGACTGGACCACTCGTCGCCCCGAAAGGTATGATGACTTCAAGTTCGTCTAGCGTGCCCGCTGATCTCACCCGATTAATGGTAGCAGCAATGCCATTAAAGGAGACTTGGTGATCACCGATAAGGCCACTGAATTCATAACCTCGTATGAGAATAGTATCTGCTGCCTCGGCGCTAGAAGGTGTTAATTCGGAGATAACCGGTATGGCTTCAAGAATAAACTCGGAAGAATTGCTTGCTTGGCCGCTACGTTCAACCCGCAACGAAGTAATCGATGCCCCCACGGGTACAGTCACCGTCAGTTCAGTGCCATCTACGGTAACTGTATCAGCGCTCACCATGATCTCACTGCCATCGGCTTGGATAAAGATAATCTGATTGTTGCCCGCAATAGGGTCAAAACCGCTACCGCTAATCGTCAGGCTTTCGCCCGCTTGTGCGGCGATAAAATCGCTACCCGCGATAACGGGATTGAGTGATGCCCGGCCCATGAGGGCCTCAAATAACAAGGCATGATCCAGCGGGTCGATAACTCCATCGCCGAACGCACGGCCGTTTGTTCCTACTTGGGGTGCAACGTCAAACAATAAAAGTTCAGCAGACACGCGGCTTTGCTTGGAATCGGTGATGGAATTGGCGATAACATCCGTCAAGGCCGACTGGTCGAGGATAGTGACGATGTTATCATCGTCTAAGTCCCCCAGCTGTTGCCCGACCTCGAAGCCATTACTAGCCAGGGTAAAACTAAACGCGGTACCTGATTGCACTGTTCCGGCTTGGTGATAAGAAATCTCCTCACCTTGACTGCCTTCAGCATCGGCTATGCCAATACTCGCCGCCGCAGCACTCACCAGACCGGAACCGCTCGCACCTTCGGCATCCACCAGCGTCGCATAGTGAAACTGGATTTCACGGTTTTTTTCAAACAGTAATGCTTGAAAGGTCAACCGGGAACCCGGAACGGCCTTGAGTGGAATATCTGACCATTGCACCACAAACACCTGTTCCGATACCGCACCTAGGGTTGCATAATGGATACGGCTTTGGCTATTAAGGTTAGGATCGAAGTCATCCCAAAATGGGGCGATGAGATTGCTCGGGTGTTGTGTCGATGGGATAGGTGTGTTCGCCGCACTGACGTTGGGATCGGAAAAACTGAAATAACCGTTGGCGGTGACAATGACGCTAGAGTGGATAACACCGTAGTAGTCAAACGCGAATCCTATGGGTACATTTTCAACTTTTCCTTCGTCGCCAATACCGATACCAGTTTCCACACCCAGGTCGGTGATATCGATAAAATTACTTGGAATAGTGTTGGAGATATAACGGCTTGAGTCGTGCGGTGTTGCCGCGATGGCTGTGCTAAGCATAAAGACCGCAGACACGATTTCATCCAGGCGATCTTTTAAGTTATCTTTTGTCGTATTGGCTTGCTGGATAGGTGAGTAAGCAGAATAAACAACAACACACCACGCAACAGCCATAAAGAGCAGTTTATTTAGCCATCTCAACACGGCCTGACATGCCGAAGTGCGGGCAATCATGGTACGGAAACCATGTGCCTAGACAACGCGTAAAGACCGACTAAAAACCACCTTTTGTCCATGTAATATAAAATCCTTGAGTCTAGTTTTTTTCCGCTACGTTATCCCTATCAAACTCGCCTACAAGAGATTAAGTGAGGAGCGATATTTGCTCCATGCGTCGCCTAAGGGCGTCTACATTATGATGTTTACTTACAGGCGTCCTGCCCTAACGCTACATTTGCATTCCCCACGTCCATTTGGATCACGCGGAAACTTTCCACTCTGCATCCGCATCACCCAACTCATTTTTCTAGGATAAAACTATTTAAGGCTTGTCAACAGTAAGCCTGTCCCAGGAAACAGATTA
The DNA here is from genome assembly GCA_964636675.1 of uncultured Ectothiorhodospiraceae bacterium. Lineage (GTDB taxonomy): Bacteria > Pseudomonadota > Gammaproteobacteria > S012-40 > S012-40 > JALUUH01. The sequence goes on along the minus strand of CAZWUO010000263.1, from coordinate 1,570 downwards.
GTTTACCTAATTTAGCTTTGTCAACCACAAAAAAATTGAGCTAGGATTTAGATCGCCTGGATAGATGGGTACTCATAATTGTCTTTCCGTTCATGATCGACGACTTGTCGAAACAATATTATTGATCCCAAGTTTATCCAAAAACTTGATGGCGGGAATAATCCCTAGCTTGCTCGTCATGTTTTTTCCTATTTGTTCAAAATTGACTTTTGCTGATTTTTGACAAGCCTTGCTTGCTTTTTTTCTGGTATGCTTATTCATGGCAATGGTGACTCATCGGTGATCGATTAACTGATTTGATGAGTCTAGCATTTTCAACTCATTGATGTTTTAGGCTTGCAGGATTTAGCTAACTTACATTAAAAATTTAAGGTTAATATGAAAATTAGTAAATTAGCAGTTGGCGCGTTAGCGTCACTTTTCATGCTCGCAAGCGTATCCACAAAAGCTGCAGAAATTTCACTTTTTGACTGGGCATTTAACGTCGATGGTGTCACCTATGAGGATTCCTTTGGGGATGTTATGCCAACCACAGGTAGTTTAGACAACAGCGGATTAGGCACGCTAAATATAGAAATCACAAGTGCTGGGAGTTATAATATCGTTGCCTTTTTTGATTTTGAAATTGATGAAGCGAGTAACACATTTTTCAATGAATATGGTGATACCTTTGGTATGCCAGCAGTGGGACAAAGTTGGGAAATTGATGAACCCGGATACTTATTTGGTGACATTTACGATAATGTTCTTGATGCTACTCTCGATAACTTTAACAATGTGGATTCATTTTTTCCGGATGATGTATCGTTTGCTATTGGCTGGGACTTTACCTTAGCAGCTGATCAAACAGGATCAATCGATTTCATCTTGCAAAATACGGCACCAACAACCGGGTTTTATTTAGCTCAAACTGACCCAGACAGCGATGCAACTATTTATTTTTCAAGCATATTGGATATTACTTCCCCTGATTTTAATGTTCAACCAGTGCCCGAACCTATGTCCATCGCATTGTTTATGCTGGGGTTATTGGGATTAAACGGTGCGGCTCGTCGGCGAGTATAAATATCGACCGTCATCTAGAACCCTGGACGCAATAATACGCATCAGCGAAACAGTTGCCCTATCTTTATTAAGGCAAACATTTCTTGAATGGGCAGAACAAACCGTGCGTTACTCATTTCAATATCACGAACAAATAAAAACACCATTTTTAACCCACTAATCATACAGTTTGTTAACATCATCCGTCTCTAGGTAACAAAAATTGCTTCCTGCAACAGAACCGCTTAAATCTAGCAAAAAATGGAAACTTATGTTGTTTTTCGAAACGTAATGCAATCAAATGTTTTCTTAGCGAATTAAGACGTGAACACCCGCATTGAAATTGATGTCACTGAGGATGGCTTAGCGGTCAATTGATATAACAAGCAGTATGCGCATATTCGGAGGAAATACCTGACGCTTTTGACAATCCGCTGAATATGCCTCGTTATGTTCGTTTCTTTGCTTCTGCCGTCTTTCATCATACCAACATCCGAGTCCCGGAATAAATTTTCAGGAACTCGCT
>CAZWUO010000262.1:0-4166 GCA_964636675.1 uncultured Ectothiorhodospiraceae bacterium | reverse complement strand
ACGCAGCTATCGAATGATGAATGCGTGCAATATAACCGAAATCTCAAGCGTTACGGGTATATATATAGAGCTTGTTCTTTAATAGGCCAAAAAGACTTGATTAAAGGACTTTTTTATTATCAATGTGTTTTTTATTCAAGCCTGCTATGGCTGGTTAATTAATAGTAGGACAAACTTAATTTATGCACAAAAATCTCGTCAGTCTTTGTGCCTGCTTTTTAAATGATAGATTGGGTTTTTATAACTGATTTTTAGTATCTATAAATGTGGCATAGATGATGTGGTAGTTTTATTAGGGTAGTAATGTATTTCAGGGTTTTTCTTTCAGTGTATAAAAAATGTTAAGCCATTTCACTTCACTGTTGCATCTGTTGACCTTTTATTCGTTGCCGATAAAATATTTAAGCACATTTTTAGCTTCTCTAATATCCCGCATATGCGGGATATACCTCTCTCTCATGAAGGCGCATGATGACTATTTTCTGGTTTCTCATAAACGTGGCATAGACGGTTTATAGTAATATTGCTATGTTATAGCTTAATAGGTATGGATTTCTGAAATGGCTTCAAATTATTCAGTTTTGTTGATCGAAGATGATCCACATACACGAGCATTGCTTGCATCTGTTGTGAATGCTCATCCGTTGCTTAATATTATGGCTGCGGTGGGTACGAAGCAGCAAGGAGTTGATGAACTTGAAAAAAATCAGCCTGATGTATTATTGGTTGACTTGGGTTTACCTGACGGCGATGGAACTGATTTGATTCATGAGATATATCGTCGTGGGTATTCAACCGATGCGATGGTGATTACGGTATTTGGTGATGAAAAACATGTTATTCGAGCCATAGAAGCGGGTGCTACGGGCTATATTCTAAAAGATGGCAGTAATAGTTATATCGCCGAATCCATTATCCAGCTAAAAGAAGGTGGCTCGCCGATAAGTGCTCCTATTGCGCGTTATTTGCTGAGTCGTTTTCATACACTTGCTCCTCCACCGGTTGAAAATAAAAAAGTCGATTTACCGCGTTTAACCGGGCGTGAAAAAGAAGTATTAGAAAAGCTCTCTCGGGGATTTAATTTTGCTGAAATTGCCGAGATTCTCACAATTTCTCCACATACAGTGACTTCCCATGTTAAGCATATTTACCGTAAGTTAGCGGTGCGTTCGCGCAGTGAGGCGGTGTTTGAAGCGGTGCAGTTGGGTCTTGTTGATATTGCAAAATAAACGGTCGCTGGATGTTTGTTAAATTAGCCTATTGTTGGCTCATTATGCCAAAAAAATATGCAAAGCTGGTATAAGCTCAACCCCGTTATTGGCGGTGTGTTGCTTTGCATATTGTTAGTCATTACATTTCGTCATTATTATCTTCAAGCTATCACACCGCCAGCGGATTTGTTATTGATAGATAGTGCTGTATTTTCATTATCGAGTAAGCAAGACTTTGATGGAAAAAATGCTTTGCAGCAGCGCTCCTTGCCTGATGATTGGCTAAGTAAACCATCGGGCGAGGGTTATGGTTGGTACCACACAACGATAAACCTTATGCAAATACCTAAAGGTCTTTGGGGGATTTATCTGCCTGTGGTTCAGATGAATGCAAAAATATACATTAATAGCGTTCTCGTTGGTCAGATAGGGGAAATGGATGGGCTTAGTGCAAACAGTTCTGCATTTAGTAGAGCCGAAAGTAGACCGTATTACTTTACCCTGCCGGAAAACTTGCTGAATAAAAATGACAATCATTTAAGTATTCATGTTGAAGATTCTTCCGGTAACGGATTGCTGGGAAAAATTTATTTAGGCGCAGAAAAAATAGTTCGCTCGGTCGCTGATAAGCGTTTTTCTATGCTTATCACTTCTAAGCGAGTGATAACTGCCGGCATGTTTGCGATTGCAATCCTGATGAGTGTACTGTGGGTGCTACGCAGACAAGATAGGGTTTATGGCTGGTTTGCGCTCATGTTATATACTTGGTCTGTGCATAATGTTCTTGGAATGGGTTTGGATATTCCATTTTCGCAGAATGCGCAAAATGTTTTGTCCTTGGTGGCTCTCGGTTGGTTTGTTGTTTTCATGGTGAAAGCAACCCATAATTATATGGGGCAGCAATTTCCGATACGCGAAAAGCTGATGTTGAGCATTGGGGTTATCGGCAGTTTGGGTATTCTTTTTTATGCTAAATTGCCTTGGTCATCCCTTATTACCCACCAATTATGGAGTACTTTTGTACTTATGCTCGCAGGATATGCATTGTTAGATTTTACCGTGAAATATCGCGACCGTGAAGATTTGCACAATCCGCTGATCATTCCTGCAGGATTTTCTATGCTTGCATTTGGTCTACACGACTGGATGTTGCTTATGCAGATTATATCGCGTGAAGAGGGTCGGTTATTACATTTTTCAGCACCCGTTTCAGTCGCCGTGTTTGGCGCATTGTTATTGGAGCGATTTGCCAAAGTGTTGAAAAAGGCCGAATCACTTAATTTGGAGCTTGAGCAGCGCGTGGCTGAAAAACACCATGAGTTGGAAGCCAATTATCGTCGTCTAAAAGAAATGGAAGATCAGCGATTACTGACAGAAGAGCGGGAGCGTTTTACCAAAGAAATTCACGACGGTGTTGGCGGTCATTTAGTGTCGATGTTATCGATGGTGCGCAGTGGTAAACAAGATTCGGCAGTATTAGTCAGTGCAATTGAAGCCACGTTAGGTGATTTGCGTATTATGATTGATTCGCTGACGCCGCAGGAGCATGATATCCCCTCATTACTGGGAGCTATGCGTATGCGCATTGAGCCACAGCTTGCATCCAGTGGTTTGAAGTTGCATTGGCGAGTCAGTGAATTGCCTGTGATTCCTGGGTTTGGACCACATAAAGCCCTGCAAGTCATGCGCATTGTACAGGAGGCAATCACTAATGTGATTCGTCATGCAGACGCCAATAACATCATCATCAAGGCATACACCGAGGGAGACAGGCAAACTGGCAAAGTTGTCGTTGAAATAAGTGATGATGGTTGCGGTGTTTCTATGAATAAAGACTGCCGTGATCAAAGGGGTTGTGGCGTAGCTAATATGCATCATCGCGCAAAAGAGATTGGTGCCAGATTTGATATCGTGAACACCCAACCGGGTACATCGGTTAAATTATTTTTGCCCATTAAATAAGTGAACAGAGTTGCTGTCTACTTTTTTACGATATCTACTTTTTTTTGTTCTTTTGTCCATTTTCCCTGTGGTTTATCAAGGTACTGAAAAAACTCATTTGTGAAATTTCCTTGATGGCAGGAGTATCGATAGTATGTAGTATTTACCTCATCTTTATTAAGAACTAAATTGAATACACCGGGGCCGGTCAAATTGTAAACGTTTAGCAGGGTATCTTCGTTGATATTATTGCGCAGAACTTCGATCATCTTTTCTAGGTGGGGGTTATTTTTAACGCTGGCGATAAAATAATTACTGATGTCTCTTTTTTTAGTCATTAGGTAAAGCTCAGAGTATTCTGGGTTTATGATGCGGCCTAGTGGCCAAACAAAATGGGCATCTATATCGATATAGACGCCACCGCATTTCTGCAATACTAGGAGTCTCCAAAAATCCGCTTGTGCGGCGCCAATTTGTAGTCTTGAATAGCTTTCGTAAATCTCTTGAGAGTAGTGTGATTTTATAAAGTTTGCTCGATCCGCTGTGATCATAAAGCGATATTCAAAGGAAGGAGAGAGTAACCGGTTGAATAAATAGTTAATATACACCGCTAGGGTGACGTGGTTCGTATAATTTGTTTGCCAAAGTGTCTTAGGTATAAGGGAGTCATTCTCCTTGTGGAAGAGCGGCGCAGAGTGTTTAGGGAGGATGAATCTTTTATTAGGAAAGATGAAATGAAAAATGTAACATAGCATCTTCATAAGATTCGCGAATATCTTGATGATGCGACTAACGAAATAAATGAAGCTGTTTTTCACTGGTTTGTAGCTCCCTGCATCTGGATATCTTGGTTTGGGATGGTTGGTTTGAATAACATGAGATATGAATGATAAGAACCTTTGCCTTAACTGTCTAGTTTTAAAAAAACTATTGATTTAGTAGTAAAGAAATATGGGGTATGTTCTGGTCTAATGGAACCGGACACATTAATAAGAGATAATTATTATCAATTAT
>CAZWUO010000261.1:0-4191 GCA_964636675.1 uncultured Ectothiorhodospiraceae bacterium | reverse complement strand
AGGAGTCTGCGTAACCGCAGAACACACTCTGCTACGAATTTTGTTGTTGTTATTTCTGCTGAGTCCAATACTTGAAATTTATATACTAATCCAGGTAGGGGGGTTAATTGGTGCTATCCCTACGATATTAGCAATTATCGGAACTGCAGTGCTGGGTGCATTCCTGTTGCGGCAACAAGGTTTGTCAACGCTACGGCGTGTGCAGTCAGCACTATCGCAAGGCGAAGTTCCCGCCATAGAGATGTTTGAAGGCGTGGTATTGCTCATTACTGGTGCATTACTGCTAACCCCTGGTTTTTTTACCGATGCACTTGGGTTTCTAGGCCTTGTACCGCAATTGCGCCGAGGTTTTATCGTGAGTGTGTTACAGCGCGTGAATATTCTGCAAGTGAATACGGCGCATTCGACAAAATCTAAAAACCCGCACTCAGACGCGATTGAAGGTGAGTTTCGGCGTGAAGATTAAAATCGCTGGGTTAGAAGTTTTTTTAACGAATCAATTCCTTATGGGGTTTTTATGCTTAGCATAGCGTACAGTTTCTGGATGATGCTAAGACCCCCAATCAAGATGGCCAAACAAATTTAGGTAAATTTTTTTATCCTACCCTTGACTCTCGCAAATTCGACCCTATTATTAGCACTCATTAAGAGTGAGTGCTAAGGTTTTAACGCTAAAGTTAACCTTGTTTTTGAACCATTTTTTCTCGGATGTCTGGATTTTAGAGGCATTTTTGAGTTTCAGCAATAAACACTAAAACGGAGATAGATCTAAATGAATATTCGTCCATTACACGATCGTGTTGTTGTACGTCGCGTTGAAGAAGAGCGTACCTCACCAGGTGGCATCGTAATTCCTGATGCAGCAACTGAAAAGCCTTCTGAAGGTGAAATCGTAGCTGCGGGGACTGGCAGAATCATGGATAACGGTGATGTTCGCGGATTAGACGTGAAAGTTGGCGACAAAATCATATTCGGCAAATATGCGGGTACCGAAATCAAGATTGACGGTGAAAATCTTCTTATCATGAAAGAAGACGATATTGTTGCTGTCGTTCTGTAAGTCCACAGTATTTAAATTAAGTTTATAGAGAGGAATTACCATGTCTGCAAAAGAAGTTCGTTTTAGCGAAGACGCACGTCAACGCATGATTCGGGGTGTTAACGTCCTGGCCAATGCGGTTAAAGTTACCTTGGGTCCTAAAGGACGCAACGTTGTATTGGAAAAAAGTTTTGGTGCACCAACTATTACTAAAGATGGCGTATCTGTGGCCAAAGAAATCGAATTAGAAGATAGATTCGAAAACATGGGTGCACAAATGGTTAAAGAAGTTTCATCGCAGACTTCTGATGTTGCGGGTGACGGCACAACGACGGCAACGGTACTTGCGCAGAGTGTGGTTACTGAAGGCATGAAAGCGGTCGCTGCAGGCATGAATCCCATGGATTTAAAGCGTGGTATCGATAAAGCGGTCATCGCAGCAGTCGCTGAGCTTAAAAAAATGTCTACTCCTTGTACCGATGATAAAGCCATTGCGCAAGTTGGTACTATTTCAGCTAATTCTGACACGGATATCGGCGGTATTATCGCTGAAGCGATGGGCAAGGTTGGTAAAGAAGGGGTTATTACGGTTGAAGAAGGCTCAGGTTTAGAGAGCGAACTCGATATTGTCGAGGGAATGCAATTTGATCGCGGTTATTTATCGCCTTATTTCGTCACCAATCAGCAAAACATGTCGGCTGAGTTAGACGATCCATTTGTTCTACTTTATGATAAAAAAATCTCAAATATCCGTGATTTGCTTCCTACCTTAGAAGGTGTCGCGAAATCGGGTAAGCCATTGCTTATTATTGCGGAAGATATTGATGGCGAAGCTTTAGCAACGCTGGTAGTGAATAGCATTCGTGGAATTGTTAAAGTTACTGCCGTTAAAGCACCGGGTTTTGGTGATCGTCGTAAAGCGATGTTGCAAGACATTGCGGTTCTTACCGGTGGTCAAGTTATCTCTGAAGAAGTGGGTTTAAGCCTCGAAAAAGTAACCCTCGAAGACTTGGGTCAGGCGAAGAAAGTCATCGTTAGCAAAGAAAACACGACGGTTATCGATGGCATTGGAAAAACCACTGAAATCGAAGCACGGGTTACCCAAATTCGCGCGCAAATTGAAGAAGCTTCTTCTGATTACGACAAAGAAAAGCTGCAAGAGCGGGTTGCCAAACTTGCTGGCGGTGTTGCCGTTATCAAAGTTGGTGCAGCCACTGAAGTTGAAATGAAAGAAAGAAAAGCCCGAGTTGAAGATGCGTTACACTCAACACGAGCCGCTGTAGAAGAAGGCGTTGTTGCTGGTGGTGGTGTTGCGCTTGTGCGTGCACAAACGGCTATCGCTAAGCTCAAAGGTGATAACCATACACAAGACGTAGGAATCAGCATTGCACGTCGTGCGATGGAAGAGCCACTACGTCAAATAGTGGGTAATGGCGGCGGTGAAGGCTCAGTGGTGTTGAACAAAGTTGCTGAAGGCAAGGGTAACTATGGTTTTAATGCCGCGACTGAGGAATACGGTGATATGATCGATATGGGTATTCTTGACCCCACTAAAGTCACGCGCTCTGCTTTGCAAAACGCGGCCTCTGTTGCTGGTTTGATGATTACGACAGAAGCAATGATTGCTGAATTGCCTAAAGATGATGCTCCTGCTATGCCTGATATGGGCGGCGGCATGGGCGGCATGGGCGGCATGGGCGGAATGATGTAAGCTCGTTATCTCAATAGTTATGCTAAAAAAGCCTCGTTTATGCGAGGCTTTTTTTATGGCTGAAATTAAAAATGAAAATCATTCAGTACAGAGAGCATGAAAAAAAGAAATACTTATGCTCTGCGGTAAATAGATACCTAGAAATTTAATCAGACTCGCGATGCCTGAATTTAAGCAACTTCCACCTTTGTCTTTATACATCCATTTTCCATGGTGTTTGCAAAAATGTCCGTATTGCGATTTTAATTCGCATGCAGTAAAACAGCAGATTCCAGAAAAACAATATATTGCGGCACTCATTCAAGATTTAGAGAATGACTTACCCAAGGTTTGGGGGCGTCGGGTTAGCAGTATTTTTATCGGGGGTGGCACTCCAAGTTTAATGCAGGCGGAGTCTATCGATTTTTTGCTATCATCGATACGCGCGCGTATTCCCGTTTCTCCACATGCTGAAGTGACGCTGGAAGCAAATCCTGGCGCGATCGAAAACAAACATTTTGCAGATTTCAACGATGCAGGTATCAATCGTTTATCCATAGGCATACAAAGTTTTAACAATAAACATTTAAAGGCGCTAGGTCGTATTCATAATGCTGAAGAAGCCAGAAGCGCGATTGAAAATGCCTTGTCTGCTAAATTTAGCAGTATCAATTTAGACCTAATGTTTGCGCTTCCTGGGCAAACCTTGGAAGAAGCGAATAGTGATATTGAAACCGCGATTAGCTTTGGAACCGAACACCTTTCCTATTACCAGCTTACACTAGAGCCTAATACGGTTTTTCACAGTAATCCACCCTCTTTACCAGATCATGAATTAAGTTGGGATATATTTAATAACGGAATAAATGCCTTGACGGCAGCAGGACTGGAACGCTACGAAATATCAGCCTATGCTAAGGGCGATAACAAATGTCGTCACAATGAAAACTATTGGCAGTTTGGAGACTATTTGGGTATTGGAGCAGGAGCGCATGCAAAAATTACTGATGCCAATGAAAAAAGCATTACGCGTTACAGGAAACTTAAAAATCCAAAAGATTATTTGCTGTCAGTAGCTACAAACGATTTTATTTCGGCTCAGAATGTTTTAAATCAGCCAGAAATTGTATTTGATTTTTTGCTTAATGCATTACGTTTAACCGAAGGGTTTAGCGAAGCTCTTTTTGCAACGCATACCGGACTAGTTGAACAGACGTTAAAAGAAATGCTTAGTGATGCGATCAATAAAGGTCTTGTGAAGTACGATTTTTTTGCTAAGAGCTATCGAACCACTGAAAAAGGGCGAGATTTCCTGGATGATATTTTACAGGGTTGTTTGCCTGATTAAAGCTTGATATTGCTCAATATTCTGTATCTATTCGTATTCTATAAGTGTGACAAATTTACAGAGACTGTAATAAAAACTGTGTAACTGTCTATCATTAATCTCATAACTGATAGA
>CAZWUO010000260.1:0-4202 GCA_964636675.1 uncultured Ectothiorhodospiraceae bacterium | reverse complement strand
CTGACGCTTACAGATCATCTACCGTGGGTGACTTCAATAAGTTCTTAATCCTAAAGCTATCTGGTTTCAACAAGCCAGGAATAAAGCTTAACCTAGTGCTATCGTGGGTGGTCAACGGGCATGTAAAAAATAGAAACACAAAAGAAATATGTAAAGCGTATAAGTCGGTCTCACATATCATGAAAATTATACAGCCAAGAGAAAGTACGGCAGTGCTTATGTCCGAAGCCGCTATATGGGAAAAAGACCAAGTGTTTTCCGACTTTATCCTAAAAGAAGGTAGTGGAAACCTTTCAAGTTCCAACAGAGAAAAACTCCATAATCTTTATAAATGGAGATATTCAAAAAATAAAAAAGAAGCTTTGGGTTTGATTGAAGGTTTTACTCCAGGCAATTCGCGCTTACCATTCATTACTTACTACGCAAAAGCTCAATTAGCAGATGCTTTTGGAAAAGATGAAATAGCATATCAAAATTACGTGTTCGCGCTAAAATATCTTCCACAGGACTCGGAAGAATATAGAGCATCTAGGGCTAGGTGTAATAGTTATTTAAACGAAGATAGAAATTTGGCATAACGCAATCTAACAACACGCCCCGAGAAAAACAGGACACCCAAGTTAAAGAAATAAATAAGCCATCCACGTTAGAAGCAGTCTAAAATCAAGAGTTACTGATTGAATTTTTTAAAGTTTTATCTCTGGTTGTAAATTTTAAGATGGGTGTCTTGTTTGCTTTTGCAACACAAGGTGAGTGGGAACTAGAGGATTTATGAGTGTTACCGAGCGGGGTCATTTCTCTGTCTAATCGCCCCAAAAGGAAATATGTTACTGAACGGTAATATTTTATTGTATATTACCGAAAAAAGGAATAATGTTACTGAGCGGTAACTTTTATGCTGTGCGAGGCAATTGTGAAATACACCCCCGAAGATATTGGTAAAACTATTCGTCAGACCAGAAAAGCGATAGGTGTTACCCAAAAAGAGCTGGCCCTGACATCTGGAACAGGCTTGCGTTTTATTATTGATCTGGAGAAGGGCAAGCCAACTTGCCAGTTTGGAAAAGTCTTAACAGTGCTACACACGCTTGGGATTACTGTTGAGTTGAACGTGCCAAAAGGTTTGAAAGGGACGGTAGATGAAGAGGCTTGATGTATATCTGCATTGTGATTTAGTTGGCCATTTAATTCAGGATGAGCATGGCGATATGGTATTTGACTATGCTTCCTCATGGCTGGAAAGCTCTAAAGCCCGCCCGTTATCACGCTCTTTGCCACTAAGGGCCGAGCGATTTTTTCGCAAAGAGTGCAGAGGTTTTTTTGCTGGTATTTTGCCTGAAGAGGGCAAGCGCAAACTGATAGCCAAAAATCTTGGAATTAGCGTGCAAAATGATTTTGCGATGTTGGAATGTATTGGCGGTGAATGTGCGGGCGCAATTACTTTCATGCCAGCAGGCCAGTCCTTACCGTCAGAAAATGGAACATATCGCGCATTATCGGAAAGCGAGTTTGCCGATATTTTAGATCAGCTACCCAAAAAACCATTGATGGCTGGTGAGGAGGGGGTGCGTTTGTCTCTGGCTGGCGTGCAAGACAAACTGGCGGTGTGTGTGAAGGGGAATGAAATTTCACTGCCCCTAGGAAATGCGCCCAGTACTCACATTCTCAAACCCGCCATTGAGCGTTATGAGGATGTGGTATTTAACGAGCTGCTTTGCATGCATTTGGCATCTCAAATAGGGCTTCCCGTTGCTGAAGCTGAGGAACATTATATTCAAGACAAGCATTATTTGCTGGTAGAGCGTTATGATCGTGTAATGGATAACGGGCACTTGACACGTTTGCATCAAGAGGATTTTTGCCAGGCAATGGCTATCCCATCCAGTATGAAATATCAAAATGAGGGTGGGCCATCACTCAAAAATTGTTTTGACTTGCTGCGTGAGGCATCAAGTGTGCCTGTTTTGGATCTACAAAATTTGCTTGGCGGCGTGATTTTTAATCATCTAATTGGCAGTCATGATGCGCATGGTAAGAACTTTTCATTGCTATATCATGCGGATGGGAGTGTGCGTCTGGCCCCATTTTATGACCTGCTGAGTACGGCCTGCTACCCTGAACTTAGCCCTAAAATGGCGATGAAAATTGGTGGCGAATATCGCTCAGAGCGCGTGACCCCGTACCATTTTGAGAGGTTAGCAGAGGAGGCTGGGCTGGCAAAGCCCATGGTATTAGAACGAGTGCATGACATGGCGGTAATGCTTCTCACTGTACTTGAATCAACAAATATCTCCTTTGATAGCTTTGAAGTCTTAAAAGTTCTTGTCCAGCAACGCTGCCAGAAAGCTATGGGTGAATAGAAAGAGCGTTTTTTATTTGTGGTGCGCAACATGGTCTTGATTAACCCTACTTCTGGCAGTAGCAACGGTATAAAGAAGCGCGCCTAATTTGACTAAATTGAGAATGCTCCCTAGGGTTGGTTTTATAATGAGACACGGAGTAAATGAGCATTTTGAGACGGTTTTTAACGCCGCTATGGTGGAAAAGGCGCTTCGTGCAAAGATCTCGTAATAGTTTGTCCTGTAGATGTTATGTTATCCACCGCCACGCCGCCAGCGGTGAAAGTGCTCAACCCAGCGCAGTAGTCGCTGTGGTGCATGGGCTCGTTTCCACTCCCCGGCAACATATTTATTGGATTCAGCCAACGTTGGGTAGATATGGATCGTGCCTAGAATTTTATTCAACCCAAGGCCATGTTTCATCGCCATTACATATTCGGCGATCAGATCTCCGGCGTGTTCGCCAACGAGGGTGACACCGAGAATTTTGTCGCGCCCCGGTACGGTCAGTACTTTAATGACACCGTGCGCCTCTTCATCGGCGATGGCACGATCAAGATCGTCGATACCGAAACGAGTGACCTCGTAGTCGATGCCCTGGCGTTTGGCATCACTCTCGTTGAGGCCAACGCGAGCCACTTCAGGTTCGGTAAAGGTCGCCCATGGGATGACTGAGTAGTCGACCTGGAATGATTTGAAATCACCAAACAGGGCGTTGACAGCGGCGTACCAAGCCTGATGGGCTGCGACATGGGTGAACTGATAGGGCCCGGCAACATCCCCTGCAGCAAAAATATTGGGGAAGTTGGTCTGTAGCAGTCCGTTGACCTCAATCGTCTGCTCGACTTTTACCCCTAATTCTTCAAGACCAAAGCCTTGGGTATTTGCGCGGCGTCCCAGGGCTATCAGTACTTCATCAAATTCGATAGAGATCTCTTCACTCTGGTGTTCGCAGATGAGTGTTTTCACCCCATCAACTGTGTGGAACGCTTTGGCGTCATAGCCAACGCGAACATCGATCCCCTCGGCACAAAAACGTTGCATCACCATCGCGGAGATCTCTGGGTCCTCACGTCCCATGATGCGCTCACCGCGTTCGACTTGAGTCACTTGGCTACCCAGGCGTGCAAAACTCTGTGCCAGTTCACTGCCGATGGGGCCACCGCCCAGTATGAGTAGACGTTTGGGGAGTTTGCGCAGATTCCAAATAGTGTCGGAGGTGAGGTAGTTGATGCTGTCGATACCGGGTAGTGGTGGGATCAATGGGCGGGCACCGGTAGCGATAACAATGCTGCGTGTCGTGAGCGTTTGGCCATTGACCTCTACGGTATAGGGCGAGGTGATCTTCGCTTCGCCTTCAACGACATCGACACCCAGTTGGGTATAGCGTTCGACCGAGTCGTGGGGTTCAATGGTTTTAATGACCCGTTGAACACGCTCCATTACATCACTAAAGTCGAATTCGGCATGGGCTGATTTGATTCCAAACTCTGCTGAACGTTTTTGCTGAGCGAGAAATTTGGCAGAACGGATCAGCGCTTTGGAGGGGACGCAGCCGGTATTCAGGCAGTCGCCGCCCATCTTATCTTTCTCAATCAGCGTCACCTTGGCTTTAACTGCGGCGGCGATATAAGAGGTAACCAGTCCAGCAGAACCGCCACCAATCACAATGAGATTGCGATCAAAGCGCGGCGGTTTTTTGTACTCTTTTAAAACCTTGCGCGCTTTGATTATCGAGACCCCTTTTTTGGCAATCAGTGGGAAGATGCCAAGCAGAATAAAGGAGCTGATCATTGCGGGGGATAAAATGCCACCGATTGAGTCAATACGGGCAATTTGGGTGCCTGCATTTACAAAGACAAG
>CAZWUO010000259.1:1588-4269 GCA_964636675.1 uncultured Ectothiorhodospiraceae bacterium | reverse complement strand
CGTCAAATGGTTCGTTGTCTCTAACTTTTACTGATGGCATTTAAAATAACCTGTTTAAATATTAAATTAACTATAGTCTTAGGGCATTAGCCCCAAAGCCTTGCAAGGGAGCGCAATATTAATGAGTTATGGATGAAATTGCAAAGGATCTGGGCAACTATCGGCCTGTTTTTAGCGATCTTTCTGCTAGAATGCCGCGCAAACCATTATTTTCAACAAAATCAGGCGACACAATGCGAATTATCGGGATTGAGACATCATGTGATGAGACGGGTGTAGCTGTTTATGACAGTGAGCAAGGGTTACTCGCCCACGCGCTTTACAGCCAAGTTGAGTTGCATGCCGAGTATGGTGGCGTTGTGCCTGAATTGGCGTCTCGTGACCATGTACGCAAGATATTACCGCTATTAGATGAAGTGCTGACTCAAGCCAAGACCTCGCGTAATGAGATTGAGGGCATTGCCTATACGGAAGGCCCCGGTTTGGTGGGCGCACTGCTTGTTGGTGCTGCCGTTGGGCGTAGCTTGGCATGGGCGCTGGGTGTGCCGCATGTGGGGGTGCATCATATGGAAGGGCATTTGCTCGCGCCAATGTTGGAAGAGTGTCCACCGGAGTTCCCTTTTATTGCGTTGCTGGTGTCGGGTGGTCATACGATGTTGGTGAAGGTGTCGGGTGTGGGGCAATACGAGATTTTGGGTGATACTTTAGATGATGCTGTCGGTGAGGCATTTGATAAAACAGCCAAGTTGTTAAATTTAGGGTACCCCGGTGGCCCTGCGATTGAGAAGTTAGCGGTGCAGGGTGATCCCAATCGTTTGACGTTTCCTCGCCCAATGGTGAACCGCCCGGGGCTTGAGTTTAGTTTTAGTGGTTTGAAAACCTTTGCGCTCAACACGTGGCAGGAACTGGGCGACAGTGAAAAAAATAGAGCCGATATTTCCCGTGCCTTTCAGGACGCCGTATTGGAAACTTTGGCGATTAAGTGTAAACGCGCCATCCAACAAACCGATGTTAAGACACTGGTGCTTGCCGGTGGAGTGAGTGCTAACAAAGCCTTACGCGCACGGATGCAAACGATGGTTGAGAAAGAACGGGCTGAAGTGTTTTATCCGCGTATGGAATTTTGTACAGATAATGGTGCGATGATTGCCTATGCAGGTTTTTTGCGGTTACAGGCGGGTGAGCGTGGTGGAGAAGGGTTTAAGGCGCAGCCGAGGTGGTCGTTGGAGACGTTGGTTGCACCAGAGCATCTTTGATGCTGTCATTGCGAGCAACGCGAAGCAATCTTTTTGAATTGGTTAGCCATTCGGGTTGCCTTGATGATGCACAGATCTCGCTGCACCCCAAGAGTACTTTGTCACTTCGTTCGGGCGCGCTCGTTCAGAATGCATCATCAAGGCAATCCGAATGTCTTTATTGAATTTTAAGTATTGAGAAATTACTTTTTCGTCCCAATTCCACCTTCAGTACCACTCATTAATTTCTGAATATTCAAACGATGTCGCCATGTCAGCATGATGGTGATGATGCTGGTTATCACCACCCAGTCCATATTCTTCGTCATCACCCAAATAATTACTGGTGCAAAGGCGGAGGCGATGAGGGCGGCGAGGGAGGAGATTTTGAAAACTTTGGCGACGATCAACCAAACGAAGATCACGACTAACCCCATTTGCCAGTAGAGTGCAAGGTAAACGCCAAACGCCGTAGCGACGCCTTTGCCGCCTTTGAAACCGAAGAAAACAGGGTAGAGATGGCCAATGAAGGCGGCGAAGCCAACGAGTCCGAGTGTGAGATTATCAGCACCTAAGAGCTGTGCCGCGATAACGGGTATCACGCCTTTTATCATGTCACCAAGCAGGGCGATAGCAGCGGCTTTTTTGCCACCGAAGCGCAGTACGTTGGTGGCGCCGGGGTTGTTGGAGCCTTGGGTGCGCGGATCGGGTAGTCCCATGAGCTTGCAAACGATGATGGCGCTGGAAAGTGAGCCGAGCAGGTAGGCGGCGATGATAAGGCTGATATCGAGTATTTGCATGGGGCTATTGGAAGGCTTGTGGAGAGGAAAGGCAAGCCTGTTTTCGCACAAATATGCTAGAGTGCGCGTTAATTTGTTGAAGTAGAAAAGATTTGAAATGAGTATGGATATAATTTTTCTTAAAAAATTAGAGATCGAAACCGTCATTGGAATTTATGACTGGGAGCGCGAGATTAAACAAACCGTAGTGCTGGATATCGAAATGGCGACGGATATCAGTAAAGCGGCTGCGAGCGATCACATCGACGATACGTTAGATTACAAAGCGGTGGCGAAGCGTTTAATTCAGTTTGTGGGTGAATCCGAGTTTGGGTTAGTTGAAACACTTACAGAAAAAATAGCCGAGATCATTGTGACGGAATTTTCCGTACCCTGGGTCAAAGTGGTGCTGAACAAACGTGGCGCAATTCGTGGTGCAGAAGGTGTCGGTATTATTATCGAACGTGGTAAAAAGGGCTGATATGGCACGTGTTTATCTTAGTTTAGGCAGTAATATTGAAGCAGAAAAATATATTCGTTCTTCGATTACTGTTTTGAAAGAACTATATCCGGAGATGCAGGTTTCATGTGTTTATGAAAGTGAAGCCGTCGGTTTTCAGGGTGATAATTTTTTGAATTTGGTGGTGGGGTTTGACACTGATTTAAG
>CAZWUO010000259.1:0-1488 GCA_964636675.1 uncultured Ectothiorhodospiraceae bacterium | reverse complement strand
TTGATGAATAAAAGACAACGCTGACAGTCTAAATTCAAGGAGGTGTTCTGACTTGGTCGGCTTCCCATTTCGGAGCGGGCGATAGACCGCTCTGGGGAAGACGAGTAAGTCAGGACACCGGCGAAAATGAGCACAAATCAATTACTCAACGTTCGCCCACCATCCACCGTTAATATCTGCCCACTCATATAATTGGCTTCTTTAATTAAAAATCGCACTGCTGTGGCAATATCATCAGCCGATCCTTGACGTTTCAACACTGTTCCGGAAAGAATCCGTTTTTTGGTCACATCATCAATATCATTTTCAGGCCAGAGAATTGCGCCCGGAGCAATCGCATTAACCCGAACCTCCGGAGCAAGCTCACGCGCTAGTGATTTGGTGAGCATGACTAACCCCGCCTTGGCAATGCAATAAACCGTGTGATTTTTCAGTGGTCGGTCAGCATGAATATCAACAATATTCACAATACTGCCCTGTTGCTGTTTCAAGTAGGGTGCTGCGGCTTGGCATAAAAATAGCGGTGCTTTCAAATTACTGTTAATGAGATCATCCCAAACCTGTTCATTAATCTCACCAATCGGTGTGGGATAAAAACTTGAGGCATTATTGACGATGGCATCAATACGCCCCCAGCCTTTGACTGCTTCACGAATCATTTCCGAGATTTTACTGGTTTCAGATAGGTCAGCCTGAATTAAAATAACCGAATCGGCGCGTAGCTCGTTAAGGTCCTGTTGGATCTTCTTGGCATCATCGCGAGAGCTGCGGTAATGCAGAATAATGTTCATGCCTTCTGCATGCATTAACCGGACAATGTGTTCACCGATGCGTTGTGATGCGCCAGTGACTAAAATAACTTTGCCTGCAAGCGAGTTTGAGTCCGGTTCCACGTTATTTCCTGTTCATGTCTGGTATTATGCTTTTACTGTAACCCAAAGCCCATACTATATATACAAACACACCACGATGTCATTGCATACGGAAATACAACATCCTCAACTACCTGCGCCGAGTGAGCGTGCTCGCCAGCATAGCGATACATTGGTGGCCTATATTCATGCTGAGATTGAGAAGGTGGGCGGGGCGATAAGTTTTGCTGAATTTATGCAACACGCTTTGTATGCGCCGGGGCTCGGCTATTACAGCAGCGGACTTGAAAAATTTGGTGAGGGGGGGGACTTTACTACCGCACCGGAGATATCGCCTTTATTTTCACAATGTTTGGCGAACCAATGTGCGCAAGTATTGGCAGAGTTGGGGCATGCCGATATTCTTGAGGTGGGTGCGGGTTCTGGCATTATGGCGGCAAGCATTCTTTTGGAATTAGAAGCACTGCAACAGTTACCCGATCGTTATTATATTCTTGAGCTCAGTGGCGAATTACGCCAACGTCAGGCAGAGACGATTAAGTTACATTGTCCACAATGCATTGAACGTGTGCAGTGGTTGGATGCTTTGCCTGTTTCGGGATTTCAAGGTGTGGTG
>CAZWUO010000258.1:0-4273 GCA_964636675.1 uncultured Ectothiorhodospiraceae bacterium | reverse complement strand
TGATCTTATCGAAGAACTTCGACAAATCTACATCGATAGCGACTTTGTAACCTTCCTTAACATACTGCTGCACCCGTTTGATCGCACCCTGACAAGAGCGTTTTGGACGAAAGCCAAAACTGCTGTCAGAGAATTGCGTTTCATACAATGGTGAGAGTACTTGCGAAATCGCTTGTTGAATCACACGATCACGCACGGTTGGAATACCAATCTTTCGTTGACTACCATCTTCTTTTTCAAGATAGACACGCTTGACCGGTAACGGCTGATACGCGCCTGATTCAATCGCGTCCTGAATGACACTCCATTCTTGGCGATTGATCGCTGGAAACACATCAACGGTTACCCCATCGACACCCGGCGCTCCTTTGTTGGATTTAACTTGTTTCCAAGCCAGCTTCAGGTTTTCCGGTTGTAAGATTTGTTTTAAGAGTTGGTGGTTTTCGTTTAAGGCTGGGTATTGTGCTGAACGCTGGTTAACACCTATTTCTCTGGACAGAGAGTACATTGAAACCAAGTTAGACATCCTCCTCCCTAATAATTCTCGTTCAGGCCTTCGCCTAAAGCGCCTACTGTTGGCGCCGTGTCCCAACCATTACGATGGGCATTTGACTACTACGCCGTCTGCTGACTTCTGTTCAATCATCATTGCCATTTCTGGCAGTGACGCGATGACTTCATGACAATATCGCTGCCTAATTCGCTCACATTGATCGACAACCATTTCAATGCACCAAGATTTGATGAACCAGAATCTTACTGGTTATTTGATTATCACAATGCCATAGCTACGTTAAACAGATCTCCCCGAATAAGAACATAAACTTTCCCTGCACCACCGCTTCATTTACCTTATCCAGCTAGATCACTGGGCTTCGTTATCCTTGGCTAACTCACCCCCAGACTAGGCCTTATATGAAGTTTCTATTCGTCGGTTCACAGTTTTGCTAGCGGCTTCCTTCGGACTGCTCCTCACGGATTAGCCCTTGCCATTCGCTAATAGTTATCGTTAAATGTACAGAATACAGTTAACGGGTGATCTTCCTACAGGGGACTTGCACCCCATTAGTTTATGCCCATGTCGGGCGTACCAAGGTTGTAGCTTGTTCAATGAAATTGAAATAGCTATGGTCTTGAATTTCCGCACCGCTATCCATTATAGTTGATGGATACACTAGGTTATCAATCACCTTTTGTGCTTCTTCTGCAAATGAAAATTGCCAAAAAATAGGTAATATAGCTAACACCTTAGCTGATAATTTTGGATAACATGCTCTGATCATCGTTTTATGTTTTCATTTCTTCCTCTCCCGTATATATTTAAAGACACGGAAGAATTTATTCTTTGAAACTAATTTTAGAGCTATTGTACTACCAACTCACTACAAGTAACTAAAGCACTCGCTAGATTTGTCATCCTGAATTCGACTCAGGATCTCTTTGGATTATAGGATGGATGGCATAATGCGGCTTTATCTTAACACATTGATATGCAATATTATTTAATAGTAAAACCAGCCTTTGACTTTGCCATTTACCATATAAATCGAAATACCAATTTGGTCAAACGCAAGATACTGCCCTCTGTTCGTAAAAATTTTTCTATTAGGTATACCAATTTCCTTGAATACTCTTTCACTATTTGTATTGATTGTAATCTTGGTTCCAGCTAACGCATTTGCCCCTGATATATTCCATATCCATTTAACGATTCCGCCAGTATCTTGAATGGATTGGATATTATTAACATTTGATATGTAGCTCAATTTTTCGCCATCAAAAATAATTTCCCGTTCTTTTTTTACATTTGATTTTGTTATTAACTCTTTATTTAATAATATCCGCTGCTGTGTGAGCTCTTTAATAAGCGCCTGATTAATTCCATCATTGGGTATTTTGTTAAATTCTTTAATAGCATATTGGAATAGCAAAGAATCGCCCTTCATCCCTGCTGAATCAGCCAGTCTCTTCCATGCGATCATTTTACCTTTTATACCCATACTTTCGTTTAATAACATATAATTTTTCACTAATGAATATTTATAAGCATTTGATGGTAAAGAACCGCTGCTTTCCTTGTCATTTTGGCACAACAAAAGTTCAAGAAGATTTTTCGCTTCTTCATTTCTTCCCTCGATAATAAATATCAGCGCGATAAACAAATTGAAGCTGTTATCTTCACCAAACCTACGCTGGTAATTTCCGCGTAAAATACCTCTAGCCATCGGTATATTTTTATCCAGTAAATGACCAGCTGATATCCACAAATATAGGATTTTTTGATTCGGTTTAAGCTTTACTGCTTTTTCGAAAGAGATGATCGCTGACTTTATATTTTGTTTATACTCCTTTTCAAGTCTGTTGTAGTCTGATATTGAACGTGAAGATACCAGGTTCTCATTGGGAACAATATTATCCGCCGCTAGTTCCATCACAAACGGTATATATATTTTCGGAATTACTTGAATACTTCCCATCCGTAATTGTTGCTGTATACGTACAGCCTCCGCTAGGTATGACAAGCCTATGTTTGTATGAACTTCCGCACTTGGAAATTCATATCCATAAGCCTCAAAATATCGAATAGCCGTGATATACTTTTTTGCTACAAAAGCCTGAATCCCAAGTTCAAAAAATATGGCTTTGTTGGCAATTGATTCTAATTGAATCTTTGCTCTTATCGCTCTTGATTCTGCTTGAAGACAGGCTAGACGATTATAATTTTCTTCTTTCTCATTACTGCATTTCACTCCCCATAAGGAGTTCACCCACTCTATAAAGAATCCATCGCCTTCCAAAATAGAATAAGGATTGAACCCAACAAGCGTCATCATGATCAAACCGTCTGCATCCGCCTTGGCTTCGCGTCTCTCGAGTTCGCTCCTGTTTGTGTGACCGATATCAAGCCTATGTAAAAGTGACTTCTTGATCTCAGATTGGTGGGTACCTGCTAATCGAGAAAACCGAACACCCCATAAATCGTCAGACTGTTGATGCGCTAGTTCATGCGCCAATATAAATGCGAGTTGATGCATCCCTTTTTCGACACCAACACTAAGCGCAAAATCGAGGGCTGTTTCGCTGAGCAAAATATTTCTATCATCCAATGACGCAGCCCACGGTCCTTTACTGGATTTAACAACATACATGTTTGGTTCCACTTGTGATTTATTCCAGGCACGTAAAAGCCTCTGAAATACTTCTTGTGCTAGTGCAACCTTGTTATTTTGCTTGCTATCAACCACATAGGGTTTCCAGTAACTAAATGACTGGAAAATGTCTTTAGGTGGTTGAAGTTCATCTGCTCTCATACTGCTAGAAAACAAGAACAACCCCACAAAAATAATAAGATAAATGAATTTCGTCGTCATTGTGTCATCATGGCTATTGAACTAACGGTATTATATTAATAGACACCATATGAAATATATTTTGATTTTTTTATTCCAATCATCTCAGGTGATCTATCTTCTTTTGATACTGATGGGGTGTTCATTACACAATCAACATTCGCAAATGACAACGACTTTAGATCACATTAAAAACACAGTATGTAGTCATATTCAGCCCTTAGAGATTGAACTGACCACCCACTTAGGGGATAAGCAAACCTTTATCGAAGGTGATTATGTTACGTTTCTCGCAAGTACCAATCAAGACAGTTATTTCTTACTTATGTATAAAAATGCAATCGGACAAATTATTCAATTGATACCAAGTACAAAATTAGGTAGGGGATTTTATAAAGCAGCTTACTATTTTGAGATTCCTGATTCGCGTTCAGGGTTTATTTTTCAGATTTCAGAACCATTTGGAGAAGAAACAATAGAACTTTTTGCATCTAACATACATTTTCCAAACTTCGATGGCCAGATACTTGAAAATGGCTTCAAAAAACATGACCCTAAGAGTTTTTACAAACAACTACAGCTTTTTCAACAGCGATCATCGCAAGAATGTTTTTCTTTTCAACAAACGCGCACATACTTTATCTCTACTGAAAGACTGGAAAGTAAACCCTAGCGTTTAAATTTCACCTTAATAAAGAGGGAAATTAAAAACCTGTTACAGCAGTGGAATCCTGTACATGGTCGTGACACCCATCGCTAACGAAAGTAAAGCAATATAATCAGGTTCCCTAGCTGATCAATTCGACGGTCTTCAGCATCTTAATGCCGAATATATACCCATGTGATTTCGGGCAATTGATATAGTATTTTTGTAAGCGCCAAACAAACCACAGCATTCCAATTTATCAATTAACCCCTTAAGC
>CAZWUO010000257.1:0-4323 GCA_964636675.1 uncultured Ectothiorhodospiraceae bacterium | reverse complement strand
TTACGCCCGATGTAATAATTCGTTGACGTGTAATTTGCAGCATGTCCTGTTCCTAGGGCATCTCCCGAAGTATGATGCACATGATTATCGACTATCCAAACACGATTTGATCTCGCCGCGATGGATATTCCCATGACGTCATCTTGGTATGGAGCAACGGCATTGCCGTCACCGTCAAAACCCGTATAGTTATTATCTGCATGCACATTATTTTTGTAGTAGACAATGTCATTTACAATAGTATCTTCAGAGTCTAGTTCGGCATCAAAGCCCGTTGCGGTCATCAAAGCCCCCCGCCCACCGGCCCAAATATGCCCAAAATTTCGGACTTCATTATTTCGAATAGAAACGTGGTGAACACTTTCTGTAGAATTGGCGGGCCTAATATCAATCGCATTATTACGCAGAGCTCTAATATTAAAATCTATATTCTCCACGAGAATATAAGCACCTCTAATTCTGAGCGTGCTTGCAATCACCGGCATGGACTCATCAGAGGTTTTTACAAAAATGGGATTACCATTTTCATCATTTTGTATAACCCAATTCGGATTGACGTAGCCACGAATAAAAATAGGTTTATCTGCCGTGCCACTGCTCGTCATCCAGTTTCTTGATATATATTCTCCACCATGAATTTCAACGACGCTCCCCGGCGCTAACCCACTCAAAGACGGAAGATTACAGCGTGGATTACTCTGAGTACCGAACTCATTACCTGAATCGGTGCAAGCCACACTATTATCGATATAATGTGTATACGGTCCATAGCCTGCATCTTTGTACGCTTCAGGCCCGTTACCAAAATCATATTCCGAATCGGCGTACATGGTGTGTGCCTCGTTGATGCCGAACTCAGGTGCCGGAGTCCCTATCGGTGGCACATAGGGTGCACTGTTGCTTACCATGCTCGTGAACAATAAAACAAAACCTACAAGCAAAAATAGTTTGCTCTTGAATTGATAAAAAATATTAAAAATTAGCATAAGTACGAACTCCTATGCCTTGAACTCAATGCACAAATCGATTCGCTTTGTTTCGATCCGCGGAGAGACAAGGTATAAATTTACCACGTGTTGTTTGAGAGAGAGATTGAAAATTTTTCAGCATACTCGATAGGAATAATATTATTACTTGCTTTTCAATAGACATGTTTGATGCAGCCATCCATATCTCGATAATCTCGTAAAAGGTGGATCATCGTAGCACAAAAAACCGAGGGGGAAATCGGGCTTTGGGAAGCTGAAAATGCAATATGCGATTAAAATCTTACCACCACTGTTATTTTTTTTTGACTCCTTGGCTTCCTAAAAAACCTAAATATCACTTAAAAAATATTTTTTTACTGTCTATTTTCGCCAAAAAAGTATCCTAAGAAACTGAAAATAGTTAACTCTATTCATTATTTCTGTCGCTCGTCAGTACAATATCCCGAGATATTAGCACTATCTAATATCAGCTTAGCTTTCTTCAAACTAGTCGCTATTTTTTGCATTTTTCGCGCTAAATTAAGCCCTCATGTGATATCAAATTTTGTGACCTGCTTCTCATATTTTTTTGCGCTTTTCAGCATAAAAATGAAAAAAAAGTCAATATTCACCATACTTTTTTATTCATTTTTCTGTGAAATTAGTTTTAAAATAGATACTAAGAACGCCAGTATAAAGAAGACGAACTCGATACAATAAATAACGATTAAAACATACGAATTACCAGCATAAGAAAGAGCGACTTGAAAGTCCGCCTACGCACCTATCCCACAAACAGAGCGTCCACACAATCTTGTTCTATCCATTGAGCATCACTGTCATCAACTTGATTAATTTCATGCGAAACTTGATACTGAGTGAGATATACCCGTGGCGTTATAAACTTGCACCGTATACTGCGTTTCAAGCATGATGACTGAAAAAGTATAAGCTTCGACCGAACTCAGCCACTAAAGCATACACGCCTCAAATTATAGTTATACCAATATTATCGATTATCGATGTATGCCTGGGTAGCGCCCGAAGCCTACCTCCAATCACCCATGCTACTCGTCCCGTCTTCGATAATAGCCATCGACATGCAAGAGTAAAATAAAATTTTAACCATTTTCACCACGCTTAAATAACTTATTGTTAAACCGCACTCCAAACATCAATACGAAACAGCAAAACTGTCGGGACTTGGATACAGAAAACAACTTTCATTCATTTGTATCTTCTCGTTTAAATTTACATACCAAAACCTTAACCTTACATGAATATTTTTGCAACTAATTCAGTCATAGTTTTGCACAAACGCGGATAAATTTAGATTGAAATTCTTAAAATTTTTAAGCTGAGAAAACTAATCGTCGTTATTATATTAGATGCTTTTACAGAAAACTAACTGATATGGTTTGCAGTTTCTGTTTTTTTAGGCAGTTCTTTATAACAAGAAAAGCACTTTCTTAATTTCTTTTTGTTTCGCGTTATTACAGATTGCGTCTTTTGGAAAAACGGTCTTAGCAGACCATTTGTATTTTTACACGTCTAAATTTGAGATTGAAACTACCACCTTGTAGGCGACTAGATTTATCCTTTCTTTTTGCGCCACGGTATAATTCCTCACTTATGACACCGAGCGAAATCATGAGAAAAATTGCGCCTTGAAGCTGTTTGCAAGCTGTTTGTAAGCCCAGATCTGATGAAACGAGTCTATTTGCAATTAATTTTCTGCGCTTCAATCGCTTAGGTGTTTCGCGGTGTCGACCAACCATTAACGTTAATCTAACGTTGTTATCCACCGGCGATAAGCCCTAGGGATAAAACACCTCATAAATTAGACAACATTATCAATCAGTTATCCCATTAAAACCTGCTTTTCTAGAACAGGATATGTTTATATATAACAAAGATCGGAATAGGTGTTTTTCTTAAGAAATTAAAAAACCTAGCCGATAATAGGTTAACGTACATTTTCCTACTGGAAATGCCGACCGGGATACTCGCCGCCAAGCAACTGTTAGCATTCTGTTTGCGGAAAACAGCTTCCCGATCATCATATATGCGGCGCAAAACACCGCGGAAAACATATTGCCACTAAATGTGAAACACTAAACTTAAAAGACGGAAATAATTACCTCCAGAAACACAAAGGAGAAGATAAAATGGAAGAATTGAACAAAATACTATTCAAAGAAATAGTCAGACTTTACGCTAAAACAAATGTCGTTTTTTATAAGGAAAAAGTTGATGCTAGCGATGCCCAAAGTGTAGCATTCGAGCAAGTAAAGTCAGAATCATTTGCAGAACGCAAAAAAAACGGAAAACATATTCTTTATTTTAAATTCAGTTGCTTTTTTTTTGACGTAAGCTCAATGACTTTTGAAATAGAAAATGAAAAAGGCATGACAAAAAATTTACTCGAAACATGCGTGAATAAAACGAAAAGACTGTCCCGAAACCTAAAAGTTGAAATAAGTGATGAGTTTAACGCACTAGTAGAAAAAACAAAACAGGCCTTAAATGAGGCTGATTCCAATATATCAAAGAACATCGAAATGTCAGATACTTTGCAAGTGGGAATGAATAGTAAGGATATGATAATTTATGAAATCGATGATGACCACAATGGCACCATTTTTAAATGTTCAAAGTATCTTGAAGAGCGTTTTTACGAGCTTAAAAACAGATGTGAAGTACTTACGGGCATTAAAGACTATTCGATTGACCAAATTGATGGAGTATTGTGTTTGATAGAAGGTGAAGCGGTATATGTAACAAAAGAGGAAAAAAAACAGCATTGTCTCGACGAGGCCTTATTACACTCTCAATTTGAGACCGGCAATACTTGTTTTTGGCATATTGTAAAATAGTTCGTCGTTAGAAATGCCACCTCAACAACTGGCTAATCGACGTTGCCGAAAAGCCGGCAATATAAAACCCAAACCCAGTAAGACTCCTCCCAGGACAATCGAGCTTAAACCTAGATTCCGCAGTTGAGCACTATGAGGTATCGTTAAGCGATTGATGAGAAAACGAATGAGCTTGTTTGTCGAATTCACCCAGAGGTGTAAATACTAGTCACTTTGATCTTACTTATTCATTGGTCTGTCAAACAATCATTCGTGACCATAACCAGAGCTGGTTCTTTGCGTTCACCATCTACAACTTTGAATATCTGGGTCGAATAGTCGTGGTATCTTCGATCAGCGCTGGGCTGACAATCAGGTTCACTCTACAGTTATCCTCATGCAGTACCACCGAATACTCACTTATCAAGGCCGCGTAAAAACAAGCGGCATAAAGCTTGTCGCCATTTCTAAATTCGGCACCGTGACAGAACCATCTTCAT
>CAZWUO010000256.1:0-4370 GCA_964636675.1 uncultured Ectothiorhodospiraceae bacterium | reverse complement strand
TTATTTTATTATATTCATTCTCTTAAGGCGAATATCCATAGCTACCTGAGATACTTCAAAGATACTAGTCAAGCTTTCAATAAATGAGGTTAGGGGCATTTTTGATTCTTCTCCTTTTGCTTCTTGATGAGCCTTTATGATCTTCTTTGCTTGTTGAATAATGTGATCTTTAGGCATAAGTAAATCCGCTGCAAACTCATTTGCTGCAAATTCTCTTGGATCTTGCCGACCATCTCTCCTTAAATTCATTTCAGGATCGGAAAATTTGTCATCAACTCCCTCTTGTGAAATATGAGGTAATATATCATTTACTAAATGACCTAATTCATGAGCCATAGTAAAGCGACGGCGATTAGGTGGGTCAAGCGGGTTGATCCAGACAATTGGCTCTCTAGATTCATCAAGTCCAATTTCGCCAGAAATTGACATGCGATCCAAGTCTATTTTCTCATCTACCGTTATTGACAAACGAGTGGCTACATCAAATGGGTCGAAAGGAGGCTCGGTGAGTCTTACTTGATTTAGTAGTTCACCCGCTGATATTTCAACTATGTGATTTAAACGTTTAGTCATTTATTCTTTCCAGTATTAGGCGTAGCAGCAAGGGCATCCGAAATTTCGTGTAAATCCTTACTATCGTCTTTATTGTCTCTTTGTTGAGCTATAACTCTGCTTGCTCGATCAATTGCCGTATTAATATTTTGAACTATATTTGGATGTTGAACTAGTTCTCCTGCAAACGTCTTCCTTAAATCATTATCATTAGACAGGCGATCAACAAAATTACGAGTTGCTTCATCTAAATGATCTTGTCGACGTTTTCCAAACCAAAAACTAACAAAAGCGACAGCTACTGTAACAACTAATGTGAGTATTAAAAGGTATGTCGATATTAATGTATCAGCTGCTGCCAGGACATTACTAGTGCTACTAAGTACGTCATCGGTTAAATCGGTAATTGCCTTAATTTCTGCTTGCAATGAAACAATCTCAGACACATTTGAATTTTGAGTATTCTGAATTAATTCCAATAATTGCTCATCTATTTTCAAATTAGATGACGAGCATAGCTCAGCCTGCGAGTTAGTAGCGACAGGCTTTCCTTCTGCTTGGCTCAATGGGAACTCCTCAAATAATGTGGTGCTCGTTAATAATATAATTATACTAGTTTAATACTGCATTGCACAATATTAAACCTGTGTAAAATCAGGGGCTAATGGTTTCTTGGTGAAGGCTTGTAAGTATTAAGCGTTCAATGATGATGGGATTCTTAAATGAAACTAAGTGGTTATCAACAGGAAAATAGTTTTATGGGTTCTGCTGGTCGAGCTTATTTGACAAGCCTTTAAATACACCAGTATTGACCCCGTTGATCTTGGCTTGCATTTGCATTGCGAAGCTTGAATGGGAGTCTCAGTCGAGCTTGATTGACAATACCTAAAGCATTACTCAATATTCTGTACTTGCTCGCGCATTTGCTCGATGAGCACTTTTAGCTCGACGCCAAACGTAGTGGTTTCAGTATTCATGGATTTCGAGCACAAGGTATTGGCTTCGCGATTGAGTTCTTGCATCAGGAAGTCGAGACGTCTACCAACTGGTTTTTGATCGGGGTTTTGCAATATACGTCCGACTTCTTCAAGATGGGTCTCTAAACGTTCTAGCTCTTCTTCTACATCGGTTTTTTGCGCAATAAAAACCATTTCTTGTTCTAAGCGAGCTTCGTCTGGCTGGACATCAAGTTCTGCAAATCGTTTAATCAGTCGTTGCCGCAGCCATTGCAGGGTCTCGGGCAGGTGTTTGCGTAGCTCGGTTAGAATATCTAGCATGGCGATGCGGCGTTCTTCAATCGCGGCGGCCAATTTTTTACCTTCACGCACACGTGTTGCAACCAACTCGAGCAATGCTTCTTCGAGTGTGTTGAATAACTCGCCTTCAATTTTTGCGAGATCGAGTGCCGGGGTTTGCAGCATACCGGGCCAACGCAGGATGTCTGAAACAGATAATAGCCTTGCAGCGGGAGACATCGCTTGGACTTGCGCGCCGAGATCGATTATTTGAGCCGCTAACTCGTGATTGAAGCTGGTGGTGGATTCTTGCGCAGCGTCGGGTTTAAAGTTTAGGCTGCATTCGAGTTTCCCACGGCTTAAGTATTGAGCAACCAAGCTGCGAATATCCGTCTCTTTACTGCGAAAGTCTTCTGTCAAGCGCATAAAAATTTCCAGATAGCGATGATTTACTGAACGTAGTTCCCAGCTAATTGTTCCAGATGATAGTTTTTTATCCTGGCGGGAAAATGCTGTCATGCTCTTGACCATAAATACCTCTTAATATACCTATCAGAATGGCGATACTTGTATTGACGACATGCCTTAGCGAGCCGAGAAGCAAGTTGTCGGCATTGTATTATAAAACAGCGATAACATGACAGGAAAACAAGAAAGCCTAAAACCAGGGTCAATGTTGGATAAATACTGTATCAAGCAAGTACTTGGTGGCGGTGGTTTCAGTATTGTATACCTGGCGACTGCGGCAGACTCAGATCAAGACATCGTGATCAAAGAATATTTTCCGGCTAAATTGGCGTCCCGTCATCGAGATCTCAGTGTAAAAGCAATTGATGAAAAATCAGCAACCTTGTTTTCGCAAGGGCGTAAGCTGTTCTTCCAAGAAGCAAGCGTTTTGGCCTCTCTGAATCACCCAAATATCGTCAAAGTGCTCAATTTTTTTCATGCAAATAATACCATTTACACCGTGATGGCGTACGACAAGGGGATTAGTTTACAGGCCTTCATAAAAAAAGAAAAAGGCTCCTTAGGCGAGAAGTTAATTCTGGCTATTTTTGTGCCTTTGTTAGAAAGTCTCCAGACGGTACATGCAAAAGGCCTACTCCATCTTGACATAAAACCCGGAAATATATTTTTGCGTAAAGGTGTTAATCCACTGTTGCTGGATTTTGGTGCAACACATAAATTAGCGATGTCTGCAGATAGCCGATTTTTCCCGGTAGTTTCCCATGGTTTTTCGCCGCCTGAGCAAACCTGTAAAAACGCAAATCTTGGTTCGTGGTCAGACATTTATGCGATTGGAGCAAGTATGCGCGCATGTATAGAAGCAAAACCTCCTCCCGCGGCTAAACTGCTGCGCAAAAAAGAAGTGATTATGGTTCCCGCCGTCGACGTACTCATCCATTTGGGATATTCACGCGCTTTTTTACAATGCATAGACTGGGCTATGACCCTAGAAATCGCCAAGCGCCCCCAGCAAGTTTCTGAACTTCTGGAAAAACTAAAGGCGCTATAGCTGTCTCGATAAGTGATAAAAAGAGGGGTACAATCCCTGGTGACACTTACCCCACACGAGGATAGTGAGGAAAGAGGATAGCGAGGAAAAAAGTCTCAACATTCTTATTCACTGCGTGTAGACTCCGCTTTCTCGATATTTTGTTGCCATTGAGTCGTCTCAATAGCCTTGCAATCACCCCATGAAGAAGCTTATAAAAAGGAAAATCCATGCGCCCAAGCGGTAGAAAAGCTGACGAACTTAGATCGATAAAATTTACCCGAAATTACACCAAACATGCGGAAGGCTCCGTGCTCGTTGAATATGGGGATACCAAAGTATTATGTAATGCCACTTTTGAAGAAAGAATACCTGGGTTTTTACGGGGTTCAGGAAAAGGTTGGGTTACTGCAGAATATGGCATGCTGCCACGCTCAACGGGAGAGCGCATGAATCGAGAAGCTGCGCGCGGCAAGCAAGGCGGCCGTACGATGGAGATTCAACGTCTTATTGGTCGATCACTACGCGCGGTAGTTGATATGGCTAAGCTAGGAGAGCGTTCCATTACTGTAGACTGTGATGTTATCCAAGCAGATGGCGGTACGCGAACCGCTTCTATTACCGGGGGTTATATTGCACTCGTCGATGCGGTGAACCATGCAGTGCAACACGGTATGCTTAAAGAAACGGTTATTACGAATCATATCGCTTCGGTTTCTGTGGGTGTGTTTAATGGGATTCCTGTGCTTGATCTGGATTATCCTGAAGACTCTGCGGCGGAAACGGATATGAATGTCATCATGAACGCAGATGGCGAATTTATCGAAGTGCAAGGTACCGCGGAAGGGAAGGCGTTTTCGCGCGCCGAGTTAGACGCGTTATTGGATCTTGCGGGCAAGGGCATCGCGGAACTCATCGATAAACAAATCAATGCACTGAAAAACTAAGCAGATAGGGCAAGATGAAAAAAATTGTATTGGCAACCGGAAACCCAGGAAAAGTGCGAGAGATAGCACAAGTTTTGGCGGCTCTGGATATGCAAATTATTCCGCAAGCGAAATATCAAGTGCCAGAAGCTGAAGAAACCG
>CAZWUO010000255.1:0-4371 GCA_964636675.1 uncultured Ectothiorhodospiraceae bacterium | reverse complement strand
GCTATTGCAACGATTCGCAACGACGCTATTCACACTTATAAGCGTGCTATTCATGGCGTAGCGCGCTCATCCTCTGAGTGAATTCGACAAACAACCTCATTCGTTTTCTCATCAATCACTTAACGATACCTCATAGCGGTCAACTACGGAATCTAGGATAATATCAATAGCCTAAAAATATCACCAGCGCGCTCAGTATTCATCTTGCTCTGTCGATTGGGGATGCAACGATAGTGCGGGTATGATATTGTTTTGCCGCTTTGTAGCAGAAGCCTGTTAAAGGGGAGCGTTAACGTGCGAACACTCCAAAGACACCATTTGTTAGTACATTAATTTTTTTGAATAATAACGGCTTCCTATGCAATCAAACAATGCTGAACCCATCGAAATCATCCAACGTGGTGAGCGCAAAATCACCTTACTTGGTACCGCTCATATCTCAAAGGCAAGCGCCGACAAAGTCACCGAATTACTCGACAGTAATGAATTTGACGCCGTCGCTATTGAACTTTGTCCGAGTAGACATAATGCACTGATTAATCCCGATGCCATGTCACAAATGGATTTATTCAAAGTCATGCGCGAAGGCAAAGCCTCAATGGTCGCCGCATCACTCGCATTAGGCGCCTATCAACAACGACTTGCTGATCAATTTGGCATTAAGCCGGGTCAAGAAATGCGCGCTGCCATCAAGTCTGCGCAAAAACATCACTTAGAAGTATTACTCATCGATCGTGAAATCGGCACAACACTGAAGAGAGTCTATAAAAATGTTCCATGGTGGAAACGCTTTGGCATCGCTAGCAGCCTGTTAGGAAGCGTGCTAACGCGTCAAGAAGTGACTGAGGACGAGATTGAAAAGCTTAAACAAGGTGACATTCTAGAATCCACCTTTGCGCAATTTTCAGAAGAAGCCAGCGATATTTACATACCCCTTGTGGACGAACGTGATCGCTATATGGCCGCAAGAATCGAACAAGAACTCGTCAACACCGCACACAAAAACATACTTGTCGTTATTGGCGCGGGTCATCTCAAAGGCATGCACAACTATTTGAATGAGGAGCTGGCACAACCTGATAAAACGATTGATGCGCTTGACCATATCCCTGTAGCAGGCTCATGGTGGAAGCTATTACCTTGGCTCATTGTCGCACTGATTATTACCGGCTTCATTATCGGTTTTTCACGCAATACCGACCTAGGCTTGGAACTCGTCAAAGATTGGGTTTTAATTAATGGCGGCTTAGCCGCGCTTGGCGCAACACTGGCCTTGGCCCACCCATTTACGATACTAGGCACCTTTTTAGCCGCTCCACTCACCTCACTTAACCCTATGGTTGGTGTTGGCATGGCGGCGGCGGCCATTGAATCCATTATAAAAAAGCCAAGTGTCGGCGATTTTGAGCGCCTACGTTCAGATACGGCTCATTGGAAAGGTTGGTGGAAAAACCGAGTTACCCGAATTTTACTGATTTTTATCCTCAGTTCACTCGGTTCTGGTGCGGGAACGTATATCGCAGGTTTTCTTATTTTTGATAAATTAACAAGCTAAGACCTCAAAGGCTAATCAAATAAACACCCGCAGCAATCATCGCTAAGCCAATCGTAATAAACATCAATTTATGCGGAGAACTTAAGGGTCGGTGATCAACCACTGCCCATATTCGCTTTATGAGGCCCGCTAATAATATAATACTGCCAACAAACACAACAAGTAGCCCGGCAGGTAATGCACTCATCGTTTCTAGTTCAGGTTGAATAATCGTACGCCTTCAATCAAGTTAACGGAGAACCGCGTTGCAGCAAAAATATCACGACAGGCACAAAATATAAAGTTAATCTACCATATTGCACACATGCTAAGCCCGAAAAAAAGAACTCTCAACCACCTCTTGTTAAGCGTCACGTCAGTCGTTCTAATGCTTGACGGGATATTAATATCCAGCGAGATATTCGCCGCAGAAAAAATACCGGCGGATCACTTTCACGCGATGCAATCGTGCTTTAACTGCCAT
Source organism: uncultured Ectothiorhodospiraceae bacterium (assembly GCA_964636675.1). Lineage (GTDB taxonomy): Bacteria > Pseudomonadota > Gammaproteobacteria > S012-40 > S012-40 > JALUUH01. The sequence goes on along the minus strand of CAZWUO010000255.1, from coordinate 2,353 downwards.
CCTGGTGGCATAAACGCCAGCAAACTAATCCAGCAAAATAATAATAAGTGCCTACAATGCCACACGCTTGAACAGATACAAAACAAGCTTAACAAAATAGCCACAAACAAGGGTACCACGCCCAAACAAACCGTCGAAAAACAAAATACCACAACACTTGGCATGCAATATCCGCTTTATTATAAATCATCGTTACGCGGTAAAAAACCAAGCGAAATGATTCTTATACCCGCAGGCGCGTTTATTCGTGGTACGGACGAACGACTTCCTGACGAAGGCCCAAAACATTCGCTAACAAGTAAAGCTTTTTATATTGATAAATATGAAGTCACCAATTTGCAATATAAAAGCTTTATGGATGATACCCAACGCAAATCTCCGCGGCATTTTCGCAATCGCACTTTTCCGCAAGGCAAAATTGATCATCCCGTCATTTACGTCAGTTGGAATGATGCCAGAGATTATTGCCATTGGGCGGGTAAACGCCTGCCTAGCGATATTGAATGGGAAAAAGCCGCTCGTGGCATTGATGGCCGAGAATATCCCTGGGGCAATAAATTCGCTATGCAAAAAGCCAATATGCCGCTGCGCTGGGAAAAATTAGGACAATTTGGTGACACCACCCCCGTTGGCTCCTTTAAAGAGGGCGTTAGTCCCTATGGCCTGCATGATATGACAGGGAATGTATGGGAGTGGACATCTTCCTGGTATGCAGCGTACCCAGGCAATACCAGTAATGCGGAAAGCTATGGTCAACGCTATAAAACCTTAAAAGGTGGCTCGTGGTTTGATTGCTCATTTTATAAATGCGGCATTTCTGCACCGGTGTATAATCGAGCTTTTTTTGCAAAGCGCACCACCAACGATTCATTTGGTTTTCGTTGCGCAAAAGATACTTCATTAAAAAACGAGTAAAGGATTCATAAAGTGTTATCCAATAATTGCAAATTCGCCGCTCTCTTTTTCTCAATAATACCTTTCATCGCTTGTAGCAAAAATACCGGAGACCCCGCAGCCCCAACGATTATTCCAGAGACGCCACTCTTAAAATCTCAAACAATCACAAAACTCGAAACTCCGCAACGTGCACAGGAAATGTTACTCGTCGCCGCGGGGGAATTCATTCTCGGCAGCGATAAACAAGATACCGAAGGCCTACAGGAACAATATGGCTTTCCCTCACCGCTTTATCTTGATGAACACCCTCAGCAAAAAATGAATCTTCCGGCGTTTTTTATCCATAAGTACGAAGTTAGCAATCAAGACTTCAAAAGGTTTATCCTTGAAACTCAGCGTTCACTACCTTTTGAATGGGGCCAAAATGGCTATGGTCTCACCATGCAAGAAGCAAAAACCATGGATTTGAAATTATTACGCACGATAGGTGCAGATCATTTTAGACTTGACATGGATACCAACAAAATGTCGCGCGAAGAACTCATGCTTGAAATGGCACAAGCCAATAAAGCACGCGACCCACATCCTGTGTCGGGTATTCCTTGGCAATATGCAAACGACTATTGCACCTGGCTAGGCTTTCGGCTACCCACAGAAATGGAATGGGAGAAAGCAGCGAGAGGCCCCAATGGAAATCAATTTCCTTGGGGTAATAACTGGGATATCGCAAAAGCCAATACGGGAGATGATGCTGATTGGGAAGAAGGTATCGCACCTATTGGGTCTTACCCGCATAATAAATCTTATTACGGTGCTTTCGATATGGCTGGTAATGTCTGGGAGTGGACATCCTCGTGGTACCAAGCTTATAAAGGCTCGACTTTCACCAGCAAAGAATTTGGCGAGAAGCAAAAAGTTATACGCGGAGGAGGGGGCGGCATCGGTCACTATGCCCTGGCTTATTTTTTTAGAGGATCAACCCGCCAACTTGCAGACCCCAACATGGCGGTAGAAGATGTAGGATTTCGTTGCGCGAAAGATGCGTCCTAGTACATATTGTTAGCACTCACAATTAGTATTCCATGGTGATCCCAAAAAGCAATGCCTGGCCGGATAAATCTGAATTGCTCACGGAGCCTTTAGCGGTCAGTAACATATATTCTGCGGTGAAGAAGATGTTTTGAATCGCAAAATCATCGTATAAATTCCGCATGGCTTTGCGATCAACCGTCTTTCATCATACCAACATCCGAGTCCCGGAATAAATTTTCAGGAACTCGCTCCCCAATAGCCTGAGAACCAGTAGCTGCGGTGGTTTTAAGTTCAATATCAGTACTTGATCATGGTTTACTGTTAACTCATGTACCCCGCTGAAATATTGAAAAACCCAACGAGCCGTTGGCGTTGAGGCCAGAAACTGAGGGTCTTTAAGAAAACGAAAACCGCGTTCTACTTT
>CAZWUO010000254.1:0-4401 GCA_964636675.1 uncultured Ectothiorhodospiraceae bacterium | reverse complement strand
GCCCCTAGTAAACCAAGCAGTTGGCCACGTTTTACGCAAAAATCTAGGCCATTAAAAATTGGGAGTTGTTTTGGGTAGGAAAATGTTACGCTGTTAATAGTAATCATACTATGCGGAGGGTCTCGTGGGCTTAATCAGCAAGCCCTTGTATCCCGATAAAAAACTCTTGCTCTTCGCGTAGAGATAACCTAGAGCAAAACGCAAAAACCGTGCTAAATGATTTGGGTACATGAAAGTTAGCTTGATGTAGTGAAGTCCAATTTTAGGTCGATTATAAAAAGCGACCAGAATTTCCTGGTATTGTCGGTCTAGCTCTTCTACCGACAAACCTTCTGGAGACCAAACAAAATTCATCCCATTCATTTTTTCCCAATGATCTTCTCGAATATTAGTGCCATATAACTCTCGATAAATAGGTGAGCCTGGATACGGGGTGAATTTAGTTAGATTCATAATAGTCATGGGTATACGGCGAATAAACTCCTTGGTTTGTTTGATTGTCTCTTTATCTTCTCCGGGAAAGCCCAACATAAATAAGCCCTTGGTTCGAATGCCTGCTTCAGCTGTCCAGTTTACGGCCTGCTCTGATTTTTCCAAATTAGCGGCTTTGTCCATTTTTTTCAATAACAGGTTTGATCCTGTCTCCAGACCAAATGATATTTCCCAGCAACCCGCTTTTTTCATTAGCCCCAATACCCCCGGTTTAACGGTATCCACACGTGCCGAGCAGCTCCAGGTCATTTTAAGTCCGGATTCAAGAATCATATTGCAGAGTGCAGTGACACGCACCTTGCTCGCCAAAAAAAGATCATCGACAAACATGATATGGCGTACGCCGTAGGTATCATGCAGGTGCTGCATCATTTCAAATACTTTAACAGGAGAATAGTGTCTTACCTGGTCACCAAAGGTAGATGTATCACAAAATTTACAATGGAATGGGCAGCCACGCGAAGCCGCGATGCTTGCAACTGGCCCGCGTGGAAAATCAAAGATGGCCGGTTTATACGCTTGTGGGAAATCAGGTAACAAGTCCCACGCGGGCATGGGTAATTCATCTAATACACGATTAATAGCTTTACCTGGCGTCGCATGTACAAATGGATTTTTCCTGAAAATAATACCAGGCACCTGCATTAAATTTGTACCTGCCGCCAGTGCCGCGAGTAGTTCTACCAGGATTTTTTCACCTTCGCCATTGACCGCATAATCAAATTCTTTAAAACGTCGAATGGTTTCCTGCCCCATTGATGATATATGAGGGCCGCCGACGATGATTATCGTCCTTGGTGAGCCTTGTTTTATTTTGCGAGCGATCGCTGCAGCGCTCCATACCCCAACAGTAAATAAAGTAATTCCAACATAGGCTGGTTTTTTTTCGATAACCCTTTCGGCAACCTGCGCTACAGTTAGATTAAGGATGTCACTTTCAATGATTGAAGGTTGGTAACCCTGTGCCCGTACCTCTGCTGCCAGATGCAACAAACCTAGAGAGGCAACCTGGTTAGTAATATGCTTAACGAATTCATAGCCCGGCGCAATACGTTCATAAGGCGGATTAATAAAGATAAATTCTCTACTATTTACTAATGTCTGTTGATGTTTCATCTTTACCACTGCTGGAGTCGCTTTTTGCCCAGCATACCCAGAGGGCACTCAGAGGCGAACGGTCTGTTATTAATATATTCAATCTGCTGTCGCATAATCACCCTTCGGATTAGTAACTCATCACAAATTGAAATTAACTTCTTTTACTTTGGTTGGTTTCCCACGTAAATCAAACTTTCGCTTGCGTTGAGAGCGTAAGTTTTGGCGAAAATCAAGCATAAAAAAAACATAATAATAAAATTTAAAGATGAGTAGATGGCGGCCAACAGGCAAGTCCCGAAACAAATCTCCAGCCAATAAGGAGGTTACACCCCTTTCTCTTTTTAAACGTGTATCAGCTCTTACCATGAATAAATAACGCATTGCAGGCTGTGTTATTCGATAAATAAACCATGAAAATGTTTTCAATGCCAAGCGTACTTCCTTGTCATATTTCTTGATTAACTGCTCCGCCTTTTTTGGATGATCCAGCATGGTGTTAACAACTTTGGCACCTTTTAAACTACCCGCCATCGCTAGCAATACTCCACTTGAAAAAACCGGGTCGAGAAAAGCATAGGCATCCCCCACCATTAAATAACCACTCCCTGCCATTTGAGATGCTGAATAAGTGAAGTTGCCTGTTGCAGTGGCAGGTGTAATTAATTTTGCCTCTCGCATGCGCTCGGCCACTGGCGGGCATAGTGCAATAGTGTCCCACAGAAATTCCTCAATATCTGTTTTACGCGTGTTTAAATAGTGAGGCCAACAAACTGCACCCACACTCATGCTACCATCCTTAAACGGGATCATCCAGAACCAGCCATAATCAAACCAGGCAATAGAAATATTGCCTTCATCACGACCTTCGCGTCTGATGACGTTCTCAAAACGAGCAAAAACTGCAGCGCTATTGTGTTTTTTACTGCGTTTTTTAGTGTTAAATTTGCTGGCAAGGAATGTCGATCGACCTGATGCATCGACAATAAAACGCGCATGCCATTTCAGGGTGTTGCCATTGTTATCGACACCGTCTATAAATGAGGAGTGATCATCATTTATAGTGATGGCAACAGCACGGGTTTTTTCAAATGTTTTAACGCCATTTTTTTCCGCGTTACGGAACAAGATGGTATCCAGCTCTTCACGTTTAACTTCATAGGCAAAGGGAAAGCCATCATCCAGCGCATTTTCAAAATAATAGGTAGCTGGGTGCGGATGATTTTCGTCATTGAATTCGGCACCATATTTACGTATGCCAATTCCCTCTACTTGCTCAAGAACACCCAACTCTTCAAATATGGGCATATTCATTGGTAATAAAGACTCACCAATATGAAACCGGGGATGCTGTTCTTTCTCCAGCATCACCACAGAACGCCCCATTTGAGCCAGTTTTGTCGAAATAGTGGAGCCTGCAGGCCCCCCACCTATTACCAGCACATCACACTTATAAATATTTTCAGTGCTATGCATTACTACCTTCTATGATTTGTTTTTGACAACGAACATCTCATAAATTTTAACGCGACTTCAGGTGGTTCCCGTCAAAAAACATACTATTTTAATAATCACCTGACTTTTAATGTTTGACCGGTATTTTTCAACAGCTCACTCGGACGACAGGAAAGTCAGGTAGACGCAATCCCCATTCCTGAAGCTGTCGCACCGGATAAACCGTGTGCAGTCGTATTGGCACCGCAAAGGAAAAGATTTTTAATTTCAGATCGACCTTTAAAGTTGAAAGGAGCAAATTGACGCAAGGTTTTTTCTGTGCCGTAACAGCTACCATTCGTAGATGATGCGGTTGAATAGAAGGGACAGTTCAGTTAAGAGATAAACACCTTAACTGGAGGATCAAAATGCCCACAAGGAAAAAGTATTCAAAAGAATTTAAAATAGATGCCGTTCGGAAGATGTCAATCATTTTGAGACACAAACCCTTTGAATTTAGTGTCGCTACTTTGCACGAGTGTCGACTTGTTAATCCATACCGCTTCGGGCAATTTGGTTGTCGCAGGAGGTTTTTTCACAAAGCGCTCAGGATGTTGCTGATAGGCGGCATCCAACACTTCCTGTCTCTATTTCTCCTGCTTTTCCTGCCCGCCCGTAGTGAACCACTTCAGGTGGATAAAGGGCAATCCCGGAATGACAGTGCTTCTTGTTGTACCATTCGAAAAAAGTTCTGCAAAATCCCCTGGAATCTTCTATGCTCCCAAAGCGCTTCGGAAATTCCGGACAGTATTTCAGCGTCTTAAACTGGGATTCCGAATAGGAATTGTCATTGCTCGTATGCGGCCTGCTGTGGGTCTTTGTCACGCCAAGATCCGATAGAGGCAAGCAACTGCCTTTGATTTCATTGAACTTCCTCTGTCAGCTGCTCTTCCTTCACTGCCTGCTTTTGAATACTCTCTCTGATCAGCTTCTTTGCCAGAGCCGATGATTCCCGATGGGCCACCATCCAGCGCCAACAATATATCGGCTAAAGATGTCCATGATGACGTAAAGGTGATAGTAACATCACTTTACCGGTACTGACAACTTTGTAATATCCCAGGACCAAACCTGATTTGGCCCAGTGGCCAAAAGTTCCGGCTTGCTGTATTTCGGGTACCGCAGATGTCTCCTCCTTTCCTTAATCTCGTTGTTTTTACCAAGAAGACGGTACATGGTGCTGATCGAACAAAGATCGTGCCCTTCGTCTAAGAGGGTGGCATAAACCGATCACGATTCTGCGACCTTGTAAAGTATTTTGTGTAACTGATTTTCAAATCAATTGGAAACGGTCCTCGAAATCAATTGCAAATCGATTGA
>CAZWUO010000253.1:0-4545 GCA_964636675.1 uncultured Ectothiorhodospiraceae bacterium | reverse complement strand
AAATAAAAGTGGTTAAAATGGTTGTTTTATAAACAAAATAAAATGTACTTGTATTCAATAAAAATGTTATTGGTTAAAACAGCTAACAAACTAATGCACCGGACGCCAAACAGCGGGTTTTTTTCTTTCAAGCGCTTCTGTGGCGCCTGTGATTAGAGCGTTATACCCTCAAGGAGAAATAATTGTCACCCAATAACCCACCAATTCGAGATTTGGTTTTTCCAATAATACTCGCGAAAAAAATCAATGATAATGAAATAGAAATGGTTAGCTTTCTTGGTACAGGATTTTTAGTCGGTTCTAAAGGTTATGCACTGACAGCTTCTCATGTGATTGATGTGAATTTAGAGGATAATTGTGGTGTTGTAGGGATGTTTGTAAATAACGAGACAAATAAGTGGGTAGTATCCAGTGCTAATATATGTGATATTCACCCTAAGGAAGATGTTGCATTACTAAAAATGAATGGTAATCATTGGCAAGAAACTACTATCAGAATTTCCTTTACAAAACAATTTTCATCGTTTGAATATAAGTTATTTGGGTATCCAAACGCAAATCTTTATGAGGATGTAGATACTAAAGATGCTTCTGGTTGCGTAATAGGTAGGCCTGATTTGATTTATTCTTCTGGTCATATAAGGCGTAGGGTTAGTTTTTCAATTCCAAGTATTAAAGGGAATTGTTTTTATGAGTTGAGTCAACCCGTCGGTTCAGGATGTTCAGGCAGTCCAATTTTTGAAAGCCGCAATGGAGTATGGGAAGTTGTAGGAATTTATGTAGCAGATAAAACAGAAATTATTCCATATAGCACTTATAATAAAGAACTCGAATGGGTTATAGAAACAATAGATATGCCAGGTGCGCTTGCATATGCAGTAAGAATGGATGATATTTCAGAGTGGATACCAAATAATTTAGGTTGTACTCTCGATAAAATCCCTTAATAAAAAGGTATAACAAACTAATGCACCGGACGCCAAACAGCGGGTTTTTATCTTTCCAGTGCTTCTGTGGCGCCGGTGATTAGAGCGTTAGGCGACGAAAGGATCAAGGTGGTTTAAGTTCAATGAAGAGATGCTGGGGATTTACGCGTACACTTCGGCGATGTGGACGATCTGGAGATTGGTTGTTTTTCTGTCACGATCATAGATTACAACCAATTTTTTGGCTGTCATTGGTGTTTAGCGCTATTGCTAGTTTGGCGTCAATTTATTCGGCGTGGCAGCCTTCGATGAAAGATCCTGATGATATCGTTCATGGTTACATTGATCATGTTGAAAAGGCACTAGAAGACGGAGCAAAACTTTACAAATCTAACTTAGAAACAAGAAAAAAATTACAGCGCAAAAACATTAATGTTAAGTTTGATGACTGGGGCAGAAACAGTATTCGGGTAGCGATCTCCTCTTATCAGCGAGACCCAAAAATCGTGCTCTATTATGCAATAGACGACAACGATTTTCAAAAAATCGATCGATATCCTTTTGTTGTGCCTATGCCTGAAAAATCTTTTGTAATTGAATTTCGCGATGAGACGGGAAAAGTTATAGAGCGTATCGATAAAATACATGCGTTGATGAATAGTCTACGCATATCTTTTAACAGGAACATAAAAGAACACAAAAAGAGAAAACATAACAGTTGGGGTTGTGATATTTTCGGTTGCAAATTCCGTAAATATTCCACAAGCGGTATTTTTTGCAGTGCATTTGTCAAAAGCGTGAAGCTCGGTGACCAACATGGACAATTTAAAGACGAACTTGATCTTTCTCTTTGCATTGAGCATCAAGACGTTTGTAAGAATGCACAAGATATGTCTTTCCCAATTAAGCCGGGCGTGCCTATCCACGCACAATTGGAATTGCGCGATGGTACTAAACAGATACTGGATATTCCAGTAGTTCTTTCATTTTCAATACTTTTCAGCGAAACACTCAATCAGAAGGATATGGCGGGCTGGATGGAACTATTTCCAATTAATGATCGCAACTCTGGAGGAAAGGCACCCATTTTGATATCTTCATACAAGCCGGCTAGTGCTGTTGTTGGCGAGTTCCGGCTTATGCCAGGTATAGGCGTATGCCATCATAGTGGTTACAATGCATCTAGTAGACCACACCTTCTGATAGATACTGACGGGCGAGGACTGGTTGATATTGGTAGATTTAATGGAGGGGTTCGTGTAGCTTATTCGCGAGGATGGGGCGACAAACGTACTTCTACCCATAAATTCACGCTTGGCCCGCATGTTAACGAGATTGGTTTCGCTATTGAATACGCTGACGGGTATCGTATTGGGCCTTTTTGGTACATGTTCGATGCCGCTGAAGTCGTCCGGCAAACAGCAGCATTAGGGGTTAAACCAGAGGTAAATTGTGACTCAGGTAGATATGGTCTATGTTTCGCTAAAAACCCTCACGGGTGGTTCGAAGTGGCGCAGGTTGAGTTCAGTGACAGGCAGGGTGTTTGGAAAGAAACAGTCGATATTAACTTCAATGCACGAACTTACCTTGAAAAAGCTTGCAATACGTATAAGAACGATTGCCTACCCTTTCTGTTTAACATTCCCACGGGCTGGCTAGACGTACATTCCCGTATCACAATGAAAGATGGCAAGGTGTTAAGACCTGTTCGTCATATGCTTCGTTTAACCAGATGACTCGTTGTTTTTCGCAAAATTAGAAAACATGTTAAATTTTTGGTCATCTGTATAGCCAATTATCGCCTAACCATTGCATGCAGCTGACCGCCGAAAGCGTCACGACTTTTGCAAAAAGACGCAAAAGTCGCGCCCCTTCCGGCGGCATCTGATGCAGGCGTTAGGTCTTGCTGGAGACAAAATGAAAATACTAGGAATTCGTTGTAGCACCACAGACTTCACTTATGCCGTTCTTGATGGCAACAAGGCGACACCCAGTTTATTGGGGTCAGAGGTTGTTGTTTTTCCGAAGGGTTACGAACAGCCCGAGAAATTAAAGTGGCTACTTCAAGAATTAGAATCCCTGAATAAAGCACATAAGATCACATCATGGGCCATAAAAGGTGCAGAACCCATGGCGACAAAAGGAAAGGCTTACGCAAGTAGGGTAGAGTTTGAAGCAATCGTGAGTCTTTCTGCAGCAAACATCGGCCACACGAATGTTGCCCGAAAAGTAAAATCAACTATTGCAAAAGATCTTGGACTCAAAGGTCGTGCTAAATCCCTAGTGGAAGATTTAGACTACTCATTAATTAATGGATTAGATAGTAGAAATGATAAGGAATTTGAAGCAATAGTAGTAGCTTGGAGTTGCTTGCCTTAATGTCAATTGGTTTCGATTTTAAAAAGCGTTTAGGTTCTGGCTACTTCGGTGAGGTCTGGTGTGCTATTGATCTAGGTCTAAATGCGGAATGTGCTGTTAAATGCATTCCACCAGACAAAGTTATTAACCAAAACAACTTTTATCAAGAGGCGCAAACCCTTAAAGCAGCAGAGCACCCAAACATAGTACAGGTCACGGAAACCGGCAAGTTTGATGACAATCGAATCTATGTTGTTATGGAATATCTCCCAAATGGGAGTTTAGAAGATGAAGCTAAGGGTGGTTATATTGCCTTGAGTAGGGCTAAACGAGTGATGTCGGATGTTCTACGGGGGTTAGCTCATGCTCATGAAAAGCAAATCGTTCACAGAGATATCAAACCCGCAAATATATTGATTGGGAATCATGGTGAAGGGAAACTATCAGATTTTGGATTGGCTTTGCCTGACATCAGTTCTTTAGACTTGGCTGCGGTTAAAGGCTATCAATATTTGCTACATTTAGCTCCAGAAGTTCGCAGTTTTGAAGATTACACAGTTCTGGCAGATATATACGCTTGTGGGGTTACACTTTATCGATTGGTTAATGGAGACAGCTTTTTACCAGTTGTAAATCCCGAACAAGCAGCAGCACGAGCACGTGCTGGAAATTTCCCTGACAGAACTAATTATCGCGGCTTCGTACCTGCGGCCATGAAAAAAGTGATTAATAGGGCAATGTCAGTTGATCCTCGCGAGCGATTTCAATTGGCTGAAGATATGCGGCGTGCGTTGGAGCAAGTTCAAGTGGCCGTTGATTGGGAAGAAAATACGCTCGTTAACGGCAAGCAGTGGTTTGGACAATCAGGCAAAAAAAGTCTTGAAGTGCAACGAATGAAGCTGAAAAGTGGAAATTGGGAAGTGACAGTAAAAAAGGGCGGCTTTGGAAAACCACTAAGGAAAGACAATTCTAAATGCAAAACTGAATTAACAGAAAAACAGGCAAAGCGTGAAGCGTATCGTATATTACAGAGGTTTGTGAGTGGCAAGACCTAACCAGGCGTTGCAGCTGACCCAAAAAGCGTCCTTTGTTTTGTGCATTGCGCTACGCTCCATTTTTGCACAAAACAAAGGCCACTTTTTGGGCATCTGAACTTAGCGTTAGGTATTCTTTGCTATTTTCTTTGTAGGTTTCTTTACCCCCATGAAATCAAAAAAATCTTTGCACTGTATTTTTTCAGCAATCAATCTTGACATAATAA
>CAZWUO010000252.1:0-4556 GCA_964636675.1 uncultured Ectothiorhodospiraceae bacterium | reverse complement strand
CCGACAACGGTTTGCCCGCTGCGCGGGTTCCCTGCGCTTCTCGGGCTGTTGCGCGAACCGCTCAGACAACGCTCGCTTCATCGCAACATCCCTGCGATGCTCGGCTGCACCGATGTCGGCAAAAGACCTCACCGGCCCGAGACTTGCTCTGTGCCAGTCGGTTTTTTTCGTGGTTGTTGATGCTTGAATTTGGCCCGTGTCAGGGTGGTGGATCGGTTCTATATAGGTGTTTTATGAAAGGTGGACTGGTTTAGTTTTCACCGGAAGTGCGGTGTATCAGGTTGAATATCCGGGTGAATAGGTAATCAGGTCTTTGATTTCAGGCAGGGGGCTTGCAATGCAGATCAAGATAAAATCCGTAGGCAATACGAATGTGCTATGTTCGGTGCTATGCAGAACAGGTTATTCGCACAATAGGCCGACGCGGCCTATCACTCAATAGTATGGAAGCTGACCATTGAACTGTTATGCATATATGGAGAAGAAATGAATCTATATAGAAATCTCACGTTGTTACTATTTGGTTGTGGAGTCACTGCAATCGCATGCGCGGAAAATAGTGATCCTGTTGACGTGTTATTTGCCCAATACGTTTCCGGCAGCGATTACCGATTATATAATGAAAGAGAAAAGAGTCTTTATGTTGTTGCTGTTTTAGATGGAATAACAATTAACTCTAGGATCAATGCACAAGACAAAAACTTTAATTATGAGTCACCATTCGTTAAACAGCTTCAAAAAGTCAAACTGTGTACAAAGTCAATGGCGGCAAGCCAGTTGGTGGCAATTGTAGATAAAGACCTTAAAGACAACCCCGAGTATTGGCACCTTCCCATGAGCAACCATGTATGGAACGCACTCCTTGTTGCCTGTGATGCGGTCGGTATAAAGTAAAAGTATTCCAACAATAGAATGGTCGCTCATGGATATCGAGTATTTCTTAAATTCAAGAACCGCATTTATAAGATATTTTTATGAGAACGCGGTGCGTCCATTTGTCGAAATTAAAACTGCCATTGAAAATGAAGAGGAACCTTTTATACCCCCGTACAGTGAAGATGCAGAGCCAGCTTTTCTTGCAGAATGGATGGATGCAGAAACGGGAATAGAAGCTGTTGGTTATGCGTGTGTTTCGATGCTTTCCTCTTCGCTTCAAATCTTTTTGAAATCATGGGTTGGTCGCCTGGAAAAAGGGCATAGAATGAAATTTGATGTCGATTTCAAGAAAAATGGATGGTTTAACGGATACAAAAAGATTATCAATGAACTTGAATTTCCGCTATCAGAATGTGGCGCTGATCTAGATGTAATCGAACAAACATGTCTGGCTCGGAATCGAGTGCAGCACCCTCAAGAACTGACAACATTAAACGTTGCCCATTCTAAGAAAGACTTGCAACGGTTTCCTAACCCCTTCTTTGCTAAAGAATCAGAACTAAAAATGGCAGGTATTTCTAATGATGGAAAAATCGAGTGGTGGTTAAAGCCTTCAGTTGCAACCTCAAAAGAAAAAGTATTTGAGGCTATTGAGCAAGTTGAAATTTTCTCCTCATGGCTTGAAGCGGAATATTGGAAGGCAAGAAATGCATAACAAGACAAATGCACTCGGACAGTTTAAAGCGGCGCTCCTCGTTCCTCGTCGCTCTGCTTTAAACTGCCGGTGATTTGCGACGTTAGCTGAAAAATGGAAAAGTAGATGAAAGGCGAAGAAATAGACATGGAAAAGTTATCGGATCTGTTTCGAGAAAAACTTCGTGAAAAAAATATAACCATCACAAAATTATGCGAAGACCTCGAATGGTCTAGGCCGATGGCTGCAATGATCATTCACGGGCAGCGACGGCCTTCTGAAAGTATGTTGTCTCAGATAATGGAATATCTTGAAATATATGCACCCCAAGTGCCTATAGTCGATAGTAGCAAACCTATAGCACAAGGGAGTAAGATATTCATAAGTTATAGTCACAATGATCGGGTTTTTCTAGATCGACTAATGGTGCATTTAAAGCCACTTCAAAAACTCGGGCTTATTGATCCATGGGAGGATGCAAGATTAGTGGCCGGTGATGAATGGAAGCAAGAAATTGAAAAAGCGTTGACTGAAGCGAGAGTCGCCATTTTATTAATAAGTGCAGACTTTCTTGCATCAGATTTCATTATTGAGAATGAACTTCCTCCTCTACTTAAATCAGCTAAAGAACAGGGTGTCAGGATAATTCCATTAATTCTTAAACCTTGTAGGTTTCTTAGAGATAAAAATCTTGGAGTATTTCAGGCTGTAAACTCACCGGAAGAACCGATGAGTTTGGTCGGTGAAAGCGAGCAGGAGCTAATATACGATACTATTGCACAGCAGGTTGAGGACATATTTAGTGGAAATTACAGCATCAAGCAGTTCCAAGCGACGCAAAAACCGCACGCTTGAGCTGAGACATTAGCTGGCATTAGATATCAAGGCTGTGTCAGTAATGTGGGCAGTAGCTGCGCTAATAGGCGCTGTACTTGTAGCGCTTCTTTTCTCAGTTCGAAGAAAGGAACTCAAGAATAAAGTGGGATAGCCATGTCGAAAGAAGAGAAGATTCTCGCAGAAAATCTTGGGTGGATGGAAGAAAAATGGGATAGAGCGTGGGAAGAACAGGAATCGGGCGAACTGAAAATTGTTTCACAATGGTTTTTCGACGACGCCACGGAGCCACAACTAAAACGAATAGATCAACTCGGATTTTGGTTTGCAAAAGATCGTCCGACTAAGGGGCAGGCGTCAGATATCATTGGTGTATTCGAGTCACCCGAAGAATTGGATGTTGAGATTTTGAGGTTTTTTAAAATACCTTTACGAGGCATGAATCAATCAAAAGCGAGTCATATTGTTACAACCTTATTTTTGGATCAAGATAACATAGATGCTTGGATGAGCAGGCCTGCGTCTACAATGCAAAAAGAGTTTTACAAATACTTCGATTTAAAGGTCGCTAAAAGTCTTACAAACGAGGATGCGTCTTTCTTTATAAGAGAATATCGGAAAAAATTACAAGATAAAGATGAGAAATCACTCTGTGATTGGGATGCTTATGAGGACATGTATATTGAGATCAATGATCCATTTAGTCGCGAGGATTACTCTATAAAAAAGGTCAGCCTCTCGATATATCGAGACGCTATAAAGAAATTAAGAGACGAAGGAAGGAAGCCTTCAGATTTGGAAGATGATCTGGATCTAATTGTGGAAAGAATTGTTCAACTTAAACCTGATATACAAAAAGCGTGAGCCAGCTAATAAGCACTCGTGCGGACGCAAACTACCCTGCGGGTTCATTTGCGCCGAACAGCTTAATCGTTATCCGTCAGATAAATAAACGTTTTTACCCACATTGACATGTACACGGAATGTGCATACACTTAGTCCATGGACTTTGAGTGGAACCCAGGGAAGGCTGCCGAAAATCTCCGTAAACACGGGGTCGACTTCGCTGATGCAGTGATTGCTCTAGAGGATGAAAACGCTCTCACGATTGAAGATCGAGATCACCCGGAACAACGCTTTAAAACATTGGGCTTAGGACCAGAGTTAAATGTCCTTTTCGTTGTTCATGCTGAACGTGACGAAAATTGTATTCGCATTATTTCTGCCCGGAAAGCGGATCGCAGTCAAACCAAGCAGTATTATCAAGGCCTGAACTATGAGTGAAGATTTCAGTAAAGGAAAACGTGGCGCGGTTATCAAACCTGACCCAAACAAGGTTCGTATCACCATTCGTTTGGATGCCGACATTATTGAACACTTCAAGAGCCTGGTACATTCCGCAGGCGGTGGAAACTATCAAACTCTTATAAACGAAGCATTGCGTGAGCACATCAAAGCACATGATAAATCGTTAGAAGATGCATTACGTAAGATCATCAGGGAAGAATTAAAGCAAGTGGGGTAAAGGTTACGCAAATCGTTGATATAAAAGATCACGCTCAGACAGTGCTCGTTTCATCGCAATATCCCTGTGATGCTCTGCTGCACCGATGCCGGCAAAAGACCTCACCGGCCCGGGACTTGCTCCGTGCCAGCCGCTTGTTTTCGTGGTTGTTGATACTTGGTTAACTGTCAGATTTCAAATAGCAACTGTGGCGTCTATAATTATCAAGGATACGTTTAGAGGGTATTTAGAATGTCTTCCGCAAAAACGAGATAAAACAGGTGCTTGAGAGTTAGCCCAACGATAGCTCATATGACGAGCTTCTGAGGGAGTTAGCTTTCAAGCGCATGGTTGATAAAGGTTTGGCCGATGCGAAACAAGGGAATGTCGTGTCGAATGAGGAAATATAAATGACTATTGGTGAAATTTCAAAAATGAGTGTACTTGAACGTCTTCAAATGATGGAAGCATTGTGGGACTCACTTACTCGCGAACCTGGTGGAATTAAATCGCCTAAATGGCATGAAGAAGTACTCTCTGAAAGAAAAGAAAAAATAGAAAGTGGTAATGCTGATTTTATATCGCTGGAAGAATTAAAATCAAAGCATGGAAAATGAATATAAAACATATTCAGATATTATCTGAGGC
>CAZWUO010000251.1:0-4594 GCA_964636675.1 uncultured Ectothiorhodospiraceae bacterium | reverse complement strand
CTTATGCCGATGAAATAGAACCCGGTTCAGGAAAAGCTGGTGTGGTTTGGCATACCCAAGGTTCGGGTAAATCAATCTCTATGGTGTGTTATGCAGGAAAATTATTAGCACAACCTGAAATGAATAACCCTACGATTGTGGTAGTTACCGATCGTAATGATTTGGATGGTCAGCTATTTGATACCTTTGGTATGGCCGCTGAAACATTAAAACAAACCCCTGTTCAAGCATCCGATAGGGATGATTTACGGGATATTTTAGCTTCGCGTCAATCAGGTGGAATTATATTTACTACCGTACAAAAATTTTCGCTACTAGGTGAGGAAACGGCTCATCCAATATTAAGTGCGCGTCACAATATAGTTGTAGTAAGTGATGAAGCTCATCGTAGTCAGTACGGTAACAAAGCCAAGCTCAATACTAAAACAGGGAAGTACACTTTTGGCTATTCCAAACACATGCGCGATGCGCTGCCGTATGCTTCTTTCATCGGCTTTACAGGAACGCCAATAGATTCTGCTGATAAAGATACGCGCGCGGTCTTTGGTGATTACGTTTCCATTTATGATATTCAAGATGCGGTGGATGATGGGGCTACAGTACCAATTTATTATGAATCCCGACTGGCAAAACTGGATATTAATGCAGCGGATATAGAAGCTTTAAATGACGATGTAGAAGATGTTATTGAGGATGAAGAAGAGCGTGATAAAGAAAAAACTAAATCAAAATGGGCGGCACTAGAAAAGTTAGTAGGTAGTGAACCACGAATGGAACAAGTGGGTAAAGATCTTATTGGTCATTTTGAGAGTCGTATAAAAACTATGCCCGGCAAGGGGATGGTTGTGTGTATGAGCCGTGAAATCTGCGTGGATATGTATGATGCGATCATAGCTCTCAGACCTGAATGGCATGATGACGATCCAACAAAGGGCGCTATTAAAATTGTAATGACAGGTTCGGCTTCGGACAAAGAAAAGCTGCAACCACACATTCACAATAAAGTAATAAAGAAGTTATTTGAAAAACGGTTTAAAGATGTGGACGACCCTCTGCAATTGGTGATCGTGCGTGATATGTGGCTTACAGGTTTTGATGCCCCGAATTGTCATACCATGTATATCGATAAGCCGATGAAAGGCCATAATTTAATGCAGGCAATTGCTCGTGTTAATCGTGTGTTTAAAGATAAGCCCGGTGGCTTGGTCGTAGATTATATTGGCATTGCCAGTGAACTAAAACAGGCTTTGAAAACCTATACTGGCTCAAATGGTAAGGGTAAGCCGACCCATGACACTCATGAAGCCTATGCAGTATTGCTTGAAAAGATGGATATAGTACGTGGAATGTTGCACGGATTTAATTATAGCAATTATGAACAAAATGCTTTGCAATTATTGCCCGGAGCTATGAACCATATTTTAGGTTTGCAAGGTTCCAACGGTGAGCTAGATGGAAAGAAACGATTTCTGGATGTAATGGCAGCTATTGGTAAAGCTTACACTTTGTGTGGCACGATGGATGAGGTTGAGCCATTCAAGAAAGAAATTGCATTCTTAGGGGCGGTGAAAAAAGCTATTACCAAATTTACCACTATTGATAAACGCCGTACCGATGAAGAAAAGAACTCAGCTTTAAAGCAGATAATTGATAATGCCATTGTCGCGGAAGGTGTTGATGATATCTTCAATTTAGTTGGTTTGGATAAACCAAATATTGGCTTATTATCACCTGAATTTATGGAAGATGTTGCAAACTTAGATGAGAAGAATCTAGCCGTTGATTTGCTTGAGCGGCTATTGCGTGATGAAGTAAAGGCGCGAATGAAAACGGATGTGGTATCAGATAAAAAGTATTCCGATCGCATCATGGAAACGCTTCGTAAATATCATAACCGCGCCATTGAAACAGCACAGGTTATAGAGGAACTTATCGCCATGGCCAAGGAAATGGCTGACGATGCGGAAATGGCAGAAAACTCAGGATTGAATCCTGATGAAATAGCATTCTATCGTGCATTAATTCAAAATGAATCTGCCGTAAAAGAGCTAGGTGATAACAATTTAAGAGAGTTAGCTAAATACGTTACTATGCAGTTGAGAAAAAGCACAACTGTTGATTGGCAGGTACGTGATAGCGTTAGGGCAAAATTACGAAACCTTGTTCGTCGAGCGCTACGTAAGTGGAAATATCCACCCGATAAGGCTGATGAGGCAATCGATTTATGTTTGAAACAAGCTGAAGCGTTAAGTGAAAGTTGGAGTGTGGGGAGTTGACGTTAGTCTTTTTATTACATTGAAACCTTCAGTAGTTTTGCGTTGTTTGTTTTCTAGTGCAGTTCTACTGTGAAAAGTAAGTAATGTCTTCTATGTGCTGTGAGTTCAACCGGTTGAACTCACAGCACATAGTGGACGTTTATAAAAGTGAAGAGATCAATGATTCTGACTGTAGTAATACCCATTGATCGCTGAAAGCCTCTGGAGCGTTGCAAGGTATGAACGTACGAATTTTCGTCAAAAAGGAGAAAAAAGGACATGCATGAAATTATCTGCCCCCACTGCGATAAAGCATTCAAAATCGATGAAGCTGGATATGCTGACATTCTCAAGCAGGTTCGCGACGGCGAGTTTGAACAACAGTTGCACGACAGGCTTGAGCTAGCCGAGAAGGACAAACTCAATGCGATAGAGCTCGCAAAGAGTAAAGTCAGTAGCGAAATGCAAAAGACTACCGCAGCCAAGGATGCCGAAATTCAAGCGCTAAAAGCTAAAGTAGACACCGGCGAAGTCACCAAAAAGCTAGCTGTGACCGAGGCGTTGGGCAAAGTTGAAAAAGAACGAAATGCCCTAGCTGGTGAACTTGAACAGGCTAAGCGCGATAAGCAAGCAGCTACCGAACTTGCCAATGCAAAACTTGCCAAGGAGTTACAAGAAACTGCTGCAACAAAAGATAAAGAAATCCAAAATTTAAAAACTAAGCTCGACACCATTCAGCTTGAACAGAAGGTCGCGATCACCGACGCAGTAAGTGTGGTCGAGAAGGATCGCGACAAATTTAAGAACGGTCTTAAGCAAGCAGAACTCGAAAAACAACTCTCCGAGAAGTCTCTCAAAGATAAGTATGAGACACAGATTAAGGATCGCGACGATGCGATTGAGCGCCTCCGGGACATGAAGGTTCGACTTTCAACCAAGATGGTCGGTGAAACCCTTGAGCAGCACTGTGAAACTGAGTTTAACCGTATTCGAGCGACAGCGTTTCCAAGAGCTTATTTCGAGAAGGATAACGATGCAAGTGCCGGTAGCAAAGGCGACTATATTTTTCGCGACTCAAATGAGGCCGGTACTGAAATCGTCTCGGTTATGTTTGAGATGAAAAATGAGAATGACGAAACAGCGACAAAAAAGAGGAACGAAGACTTTCTTAAAGAGCTCGATAAGGATCGTAATGAAAAGAACTGTGAATACGCCATTCTAGTATCTCTTCTTGAGCCTGAGAGCGAGCTCTACAATTCAGGTATTGTAGATGTATCCCACCGTTATCAGAAAATGTATGTTGTTCGACCGCAATTTTTTATCCCGATCATTACGTTGGTGCGAAACGCTGCTCAAAACTCACTGAAATATAAGACAGAGCTCGCCATAGTAAAATCACAGAATATTGATATTACGAACTTTGAGGACGAGCTGGATGCGTTTAAGACAGGCTTCGCTCGGAATTACGAACTGGCATCCAAGAAATTTAAAACGGCTATTTCTGAGATCGACAAAACTATCGACCACCTTCAAAAAACCAAGGATGCACTGCTCGGTTCTGAAAATAATCTCCGTCTTGCCAATAACAAAGCTGACGATTTGTCCGTCAAGAAACTAGCCAAAAAGAACCCAACGATGGCCAAGAAATTTGCCGACCTCAAGGAAAGTGATGCATCTGATTCCGAGTGATTCTGAATTGTTATTGTCGAAGAAAAGGCTGTCCACGAAACGTATAAACATCCAATGTCCGCTTTGTGCTGAATGTGCATTAAGAATATTAAGGGCAAGGTGCTCTTGAAGTTATTTCTCTTTGAATATTATCAATGGATGCAAGAGCATTCCTGCGTTGATGTGTATGAGGATTGCTCTTCGCAAGTTCGTTAAAAGCATTTCTTAATAATCCACGCAACTCATTTTCGTTTTTTGCTGCCAATTCAAAGCTAGTTACCAGTCTCATATTTACCTCCTGATTTTGGAGGTCGCGTTATTGCGACCTTTTGTAAGGCCGCTTATGCGCGGGAGGTAATGGACTGCACCTTTGGTCGAAATATATGGAGAAGCATAGGAAAGGTTCTTCCCACGCTTGCAGTTCTAATGACCTCAAGTGCTTAGGTCGGTTTTATAAAAGTCTGAAATAAATACGCTACTCATACGAAAGGAGTAAGAGAGGCTGAATACTTAGATTGTTGGCTCACTTAAAAACTAAGAGAGCCAGTTCGTCTGTTTCATAGAAAAGATTGAGGTGTGCTGCGCCCCCTCAAAATCAAGAACAATGAGGGTTTCCGCCTTAATCATTTCATTGGGCAGACCCTCCGCAATTTTTCTGGATTTGTTTCACC
>CAZWUO010000250.1:0-4613 GCA_964636675.1 uncultured Ectothiorhodospiraceae bacterium | reverse complement strand
CCGGTGTATCGAGGCGAGCTGCAATGCAAGGGTCTTGGCATGGATGTGGCTGTCTATGATGCTAATGCATGCTCGGTGGTCAAGCAAAAGGGCGAGTTGGTTTGTCGATCTGCTTTTCCATCAATGCCGCTTTATTTTTGGAATGATAAAAAAAATCAGAAATACATAGAAGCCTATTTTAGTCGTTTTAACAACGTTTGGGCGCAGGCAGATTATGCCGAGCTAAGCGCCCACGATGGACTTATTATCTATGGGCGATCAGACGCGGTGCTCAATCCGGGTGGGGTACGGATCGGCACCGCAGAAATTTATCGGCAGGTTGCAAAGTTACCCGAAGTTTTAGAAAGCATCGCCGTCGGGCAGCATTGGAAAGACGATGTACGGGTAATATTATTTGTGCAATTGCGTGCGTCACTTAAACTAGATAAAGACTTGCAAGATAATATTCGACAGATGATTCGGCGGAATACCACTGCGCGCCATGTACCTGCAAAAATATTACAAGTTGCGGATATACCACGCACAATAAGTGGAAAAATAGTCGAGCTTGCGGTGCGTGATATTATTCATCACAAAATTGTGCAGAACCAAGATGCACTTGCCAACCCTGAAGCCTTAGAATATTTTAAGCAATTCGCTATACTCGAAGCGGATGAATGAGATGTGTAACACAGTAAGAGATGGTATTTAAATGCATGAAGATAACACACCAGGCGCTTGTTTTCGCGCCTTAGTTAAGCATAAAAACCCTTTGCAAATCGTGGGTGCGATTAACGCGTACTCTGCTTTGCTCGCGCAACGGTCTGGTTTTGAGTCGCTTTATTTATCGGGTGCTGGTGTGGCAAATGCATCTTTTGGTTTGCCGGATTTAGGCATGACGCGCTTGCAAGATGTCGCCGAAGAGGTACGTAGGCTTACCCAGGTTTGTCGTTTACCCTTATTAGTGGATGCCGATACTGGCTGGGATGATCCCGCCGCGACGGTTCAAACATTGAGTGCGGCAGGCGCCGCCGCATTGCATTTAGAAGACCAAGTAAGTTTGAAACGCTGTGGTCACCGCCCTGGCAAACAGCTGGTGAGTACGCAAGAAATGCAGCAACGTATAAACATCGCGGTTAACACTCGCGGAAAAAGTGGGCTCGTCATTATGGCGCGCACCGATGCTCACGCGGTAGAGGGCTTTGAGGCATCTGTGCAACGCGCCCTGGCTTATGTGGATGCGGGGGCAGATATGATATTTGCTGAAGCATTTACAAGCTTGCACGAATATCAGGAGTTCACTCAAAAAATTCCAGTGCCGGTGCTGGCCAATATTACCGAGTTTGGCAAGACGCCGTTGTTTACCCTTGAGCAACTCAAAACCAGCGGTGTAGCGATGGTGTTATATCCTTTATCGGCGTTCCGGGCAATGAGTGCAGCGACCTTAGATGTGTATACAACAATTCGTCAACAGGGTACTCAGAAAAATGTTGTGGAAAAGATGCAAACGCGTGATGAATTGTATGATGTTCTCGATTATGAAAAATATGAAAAACGCATTGATGACAGCTTGAATTAGAAATTATTGATTTAGTCAGAGCTTCCCTAGGGAGGCTCTGAGCAATTTTTCTAAGGAGCCTCTGAATGACTTAATCAGAGGTTTCCTAAACTAAAAATGAGACTGCAAACAGGGCAACAAGGAGGCGGGCTATGAGTAATGCACCAGGCGCAGGCCTATCTGATATTATCGTAGGTTCAACCGCGATATCCACGGTAGGCGTGGAAGGTGCGGGGCTGAGTTATCGGGGGTATTCGATTGCTGATCTTGCGAGTAAAGCTTCCTTTGAGGAAGTGGCGTATTTACTGTTAGAAGGCCATTTTCCGAACAAGTCTGAGCTGGCAGTCTACCGTGAGCAATTAATGGATAAACGCAGGTTGCCGGTAGAGCTAAAAATCATCTTGGAACAAATCCCCAAGTCCGCGCATCCGATGGATGTATTGCGCACGGGTACCTCTGCACTAGGGTGTATTGAGCCAGAAACCGATTTCAGTAAACAAAAAGATATCGCAAATCGTCTATTGGCCATTTACCCAGCGATGTTGATGTATTGGTATCGTTATCATTTCGAAGGCAAGCGTATCGATACGCAAACAGCAGAACGATCAATCGGCGGACATTTTCTCGCCCTATTAAAAGGCCGCAAACCAACCGAACTCGAAGTAAAGGTGATGAATTCATCCCTCATCCTGTATGCTGAACATGAATACAATGCCTCGACTTTTGCAGCCCGTGTTGCCGCATCGACGTTAACCGATTTTTACTCAGCGGTTACCGCAGCTATCGGTACCTTGCGTGGCCCCTTGCACGGTGGTGCGAATGAAGCAGCCATGTTATTAATCCAGCGGTTTAAATCCGTGGAAGAGGTTGCGCCCAAGCTTGGAGAAATGTTGGCAAGCAAGGAAAAAATTATGGGTTTTGGACATCGTGTGTATAACGAGGGTGATCCACGTAGCCCCATCATTAAGGAGTGGTCGTTACAATTAGCGGCGCAAGTCAACGATACGCTCATCTTTCCAGTCTCTGAAGCGATTGAGTCAGTGATGTGGAATAGCAAGAAACTTTTTCCGAATTTAGATTTTTACAGCGCATCAACCTATTATTTTATGAATATCCCGATTTCCCTATATACCCCTATTTTTGTTTGCTCGCGCATTACGGGTTGGGCAGCACATATTTTTGAGCAACGCGCTAATAATGCGTTAATTCGCCCTAGCGCAGAATATACCGGCCCCGCGCCGCGTGATTATTTACCTATAGGTAAAAGCTATCAAACAAAGAGGAAGCTGCGTGCCTGATCGTCGTATAACAACGAGACCGACAACAGATTCCATCATAACGCGCATAGCGGATTATGTATTAGATACCGCAATAGAAGATGAACTTGCCTATACGACGGCGCGTTATTGCTTATTAGACAGCCTTGGCTGCGCTATGTTGGCTTTGAATTATCCCGCATGTCGTAAATTGCTTGGGCCTATTGTACCCGGCATGACCATAAACAACGGCGCACAGATACCCGGAACGCGTTACGTACTTGACCCGGTGCAAGCTGCGTTTAACATCGGCGCGATGATACGTTGGTTGGATTACAATGATACTTGGTTGGCCGCGGAGTGGGCACATCCATCGGATAACTTTGCGGGCATACTCGCACTGGCAGATTATTTAAATCGGCAAGATACATCACAAAGTCAGGCATCGGGTCAGGTTAATAAAACCTCCAGGCTAAACATGCGCGAGGTACTTACTTATGCGATCAAGGCTTACGAGATACAAGGCATACTCGCATTAGAAAACAGCTTTAACCGCGTTGGTCTAGACCATGTAATTCTCGTACGTATCGCGACGACGGCGGTAGCGACTGCGATGCTGGGTGGAAATAGAGAGCAGGTCATCAATGCTATATCCAATGCCTGGTTAGATGGCGGTGCGTTACGCACTTATCGTCAAGCACCCAATACCGGCTCACGAAAAAGTTGGGCCGCCGGTGATGCAAGCAGTCGTGGGGTACGGCTTGCATTGATCGCGATGACGGATGAAATGGGCTACCCATCAGCGCTCAGCGCTCCACAGTGGGGGTTTTACGATGTATTGTTTAAGCGTAATACATTTATTTTACCCCAGGCATTTTCTAGCTATGTGATGCAAAACATATTATTCAAAATATCCTTCCCCGCAGAGTTCCACGCGCAAACCGCAGTAGAAGCCGCGCTGGTTTTACACCCCCAAATAAAAACCCGCTTAAACCAGATCGACAAAATTGTCATCGAAACCCAGGAAGCCGCAATCCGGATTATCGATAAAACGGGCCCTTTGCATAACCCCGCCGATCGCGACCATTGCCTGCAATACATGGTCGCGATTGCTCTGATATTTGGACGTTTAACCGCGCCCGATTACGAAGATGAAATAGCCAACGATATACGAATTGATGCATTACGCGAACAAATGCAGGTACAAGAAAACTTGCAGTTTAATAAAGACTATCTTGACCCTGAAAAACGCGCCATCGGCAATGCCATCCAAGTGTTTTTCAACGATGGATCGACCACTGAACGCATCGCGGTGGACTACCCCTTAGGCCATAAACGCAGACGCCAAGAAGCCATCCCCTTACTCATGCAAAAGTTCGCCGCCAATATAAAAACCATTTTTGGGAAAGAACAGATAAATACAATTAATGCACTGCTTGATGCCGATGAAAAAACATTTCAGGAAATGCAAGTCGATGAATTTATGGATGTGTTTTTTTTAGGATAACTTGTTTTTGCTTGATGGAGTGATTCAACATGCGAATAATCTCATCGAATACAATAGCTTAACAAATAACATTTGATTCTGTATCACTATGTGACATAGTGCGGAAGTGAGTGTATTTTGTACTAAATGGTTTCGGAAAAAATGAAAGGGAGAACATTAGCAATTCTGAGCTGCAATATTTTAAGAAATTAGGTAATGACCTATTAGCTTTGGATAAAGATAAACTCAAACATTTTGTAGAGGAAAAAATATTGTTTGATATATACCCGTGGCGTTATAGATTTAGGCCTTATTACACGCCTTATTCCTTCCA
>CAZWUO010000249.1:0-4666 GCA_964636675.1 uncultured Ectothiorhodospiraceae bacterium | reverse complement strand
CGAGGCTGAATGGGCGTCACGATTTGATCTGCCCTTGGGTTCTAAGGCCTTAATCTCGGATATGGGATCAAAATCTCGATCGAGTTGTTCAATGTCGCTATCCAGATTAGGGGAAACTTGGGTGTGCTTCAGGTCAATATTTGGCGCGGAACCAGCGGCTGGACTTGCGTTTTCTGTGCTAGGTTTGGGTCGATTAGCTGGTGTTTTATCGAGCAGTTCGTCTAATGCATTGAATTGAGTTTTACACCGTCCGCAACGTGCTTGGCCACTCGCGGCGCTCAATTGCATAGAGTTGACTCTGAAAAATGTTTTGCACTTAGGACATTGTGTGTACATTGCCTATGGTCTTTTGCTATTCCGAATACCGTTAATCATGACCCAATTGTCATGTATGGTAACCTGGCTTTCTTTTATCCACGGATGATAAGCGCTTAATACCTCATCTTTTTGTTGCGCAAGAATGCCAGATAATACGATGTGCCCACCGGGTTTTACATGGTTGGCGATGGCTTTTGACAAATCAATGAGTGGATTTGCCAATATATTAGCAAGAATGAGATCTACTGGCTGAGTTGCAAGTTCGTTCGGCATCCCGCTCCTGATTTTGTCGCTTACTTTGTTTGCTTCGGCATTACGCGTCGTTGCAATGAGCGCCTGTGGGTCGATGTCGATCGCAAATACACTGTTAGCGCCCAATAATGCGGCGGCAATGGCTAATACGCCAGAACCACAGCCGTAATCGATAACGTGTTGCAAGGCTAGGTCTTGTTTGTCTAGCCATTGCAAGCATAAGGCGGTCGTTGGATGGGTTCCAGTTCCAAAGGCCAAGCCAGGATCCAGAGATAAATTTATCGCATCAGTATCTACGGGATCATATGCCGTGGGTATTATCCAAAGTCGTGAACCAAATTTCATGGGCCTGAAACTTTCAAGCCAAATTCGTTCCCAGTCTTGATTCTCGAGTATTTTTACCTCATGGTGAGGGAGTTCTCGGGGTGATAACTCGTTTTTAAGTTTATCGATGATAGCTGCAATGTCGATATTGGGGTCAAATAATCCTACAATTCGGGTTTGCTTCCAGAGAGGAGCCTCACCGGGTAGAGGTTCAAAAATCTCTTCGTCTGCTGCATCTTGCATTGTTACCGCTACAGATCCGTATGTCTCAAGCAGAGTGGAAATTGTTTCTGCTTCTTCTAAAGGCGCGCATAAAACGAGTTGTAGCCAAGTCATTGCAAGACCTTTATCTCTGCGCGATTCATGCCGTTCTCTCCAGCTTGATTCGCGTGTGAACCAAAAATAGCAAACGAATCACTGTATATATGCCTGTTCGCTGGATGCACACACACTATTGATTTCTCGTACTTCCAAAAAATGCCTATTTCATCGAATGGCTTATTTATTGTGTAAAAATCTCGATTTGAATTATTGTTCCAGCTTTTTTTCCAGATAGTGAATATTGGTTCCGCCGACAATGAAATTTGAGTCGCGAAATATTTCTTCATGCAGTGCGATGTTGGTATTAATTCCGTCAATCACTATTTCACTCAAGGCCGTACGCATGCGTGCTAAAGCAGTTTCTCTGCTATCTCCAAAGGCAATTAATTTGCCAATCATGGAGTCGTAGTAGGGTGGTACTGTGTAGCCGTTATAAATATGCGAGTCCATGCGAATGCCTAGACCTCCAGGAGAATGGAATTGCTCAATTTTCCCAGGGCTGGGTAAAAATGTTTTGGCATCTTCTGCATTAATTCGACATTCGAATGCATGTCCCTTGATAGTGATGTCTTCTTGCTTGAACGTTAGGGGCTTCCCGTCAGCAATGAAAAATTGTTCGCGAACTAAGTCAATGCCGGTAATCATTTCGGTTACTGGGTGCTCTACTTGAAGTCTGGTATTCATTTCGATGAAAAAAAATTGATTGTCTTCATAGAGGAATTCAAATGTTCCTGCCCCGCGGTAACCAATATTCCGACAAGCTTCCGCACAGCGTTCGCCGATTTCGCGGCGAATTGCTTCCGTTATGCCCGGTGCAGGTGCTTCTTCGACAACCTTTTGATGGCGTCGTTGCATGGAGCAATCTCGTTCGCCTAAATGGATCGCATTCCCATGAGTGTCGGCTAATACCTGAAATTCGACGTGGCGAGGGTTGACGAGATACTTTTCCATGTAAACGGCGTCGTTACCGAATGCAGTTTGTGCTTCTGATTTAGTGAGTGAAATGGCATTTAGTAAAGATGCTTCACTATGTACTACACGCATTCCGCGACCGCCCCCGCCCCCTGAAGCTTTAATAATAATGGGGTAGCCAATTTCTTTGGCTATTTGTAAGTTTTTGTCGCCATTGTCGGTTAATTCGCCATCAGATCCAGGCACGGTTGGCACGCCTGCTTTTTTCATTGCTTCTATGGCAGAAACTTTGTCTCCCATGAGGCGGATTGTTTCCGGCTTGGGGCCTATGAAAATAAATCCACTGCTTTCGACTCGCTCAGCAAAATCCGCATTCTCAGACAGAAAGCCATAACCGGGATGGATGGCCACAGCGTCTGTGACTTCTGCAGCACTAATGATGGCGGGTACATTCAAATAGCTGTCTGCAGAAGCGGGTCCGCCGATGCAAACGGTTTCATCAGCGAGTAAAACGTGTTTTAGATCTCGGTCGGCAGAAGAATGCAAGGCGACGGTGCTAATGCCGAGTTCTTTACAGGCTCGTAGTATGCGTAGCGCAATTTCGCCACGGTTTGCGATAACAATTTTGTTTAACATAATAGGAAAATCTTTTAGTTTTACCTAGGTTCTGCAAATAATCGTGCATTTCTAATGCAAAATATTGATTGAAAAAGCGAATATCAAGGTTGCGAAGAATTCTTAGAGTGTTTTCCGCAACGTTGTTGCTCGCTATACAGATCAAGAGTTTGTGCTATATGGTTCTGTGAGTGCGCGCACTTGCAGGATCTAGGTGTTATTCAATGATAAACATGGGCTGACCATATTCAACAGGTTGCCCATTTTCGACTAAAATAGCGGCGATGACACCTGCTTTATCAGATTCAATCTGGTTCAGTATTTTCATCGCCTCAATGATGCAAAGTGTATCGCCTACATTGACACGCTGCCCAATTTCGACAAATTCTTTAGTGCCAGGTGAAGAAGAGCGATAAAAAGTGCCGACCATAGGTGACTCAACAGCCAAGCCTTTTGGTGGTTCAGGCTCCTTGTCTTCAACGATCGCCGCAGTAGCTGGAGGAGCGTCAGTGGCTGCTACTGGCGGGGGACCCCAAGGCATTTGGGCGACCGGCGCTTGGTTGCCATAACGGCTAATGCGCACGGATTCCTCACCCTCGTTTATCTCAATCTCAGCTATTCCCGATTCGTCAAGTAGCTCGATTAATTTTTTTATCTTACGAATATCCATGCTACTTCTTAGTCCTCATCCTCTAAATTTTTGATTGCAGCGAGCAATGCGACCTCATAACCAAAAGCGCCTAGGCCACAAATAACACCGGTTGATATATCTGAAAAATACGAATGATGTCGAAATGTTTCGCGTTTGTATATATTCGACAAATGTAATTCAATAAAGGGTATTTTTACACCAAGAATGGCATCGCGTAGCGCAATGCTGGTATGCGTAAATGCCGCTGGGTTGAAAATAATAAAGTCAATTTTTTCGGTCAACGCGCGATGAATCCGCTCAATGAGCTTGCATTCGGAGTTATGTTGCAAGCACTCCAAGGTAACCCCCTGTTTTGTGGCTAAATTCATCAACTGATGATTGATCTCATCTAAGGTTTTTTGCCCATAATGCCCGGGTTCACGCAAACCTAAAAGATTTAAATTAGGTCCATTTAATATAAGTATTTTTTTCATCACTTATTCTGTATTTAACTGGATATAACGGCACGATAGCGTCATTTTTCGTTAAAAACACCATAAAACCATCGGTTAATGGATTTTGCATGAGGGAATAGGGGATGTCCAGAACTTTATTGCTAAAAGATGGATGTTAAAAACAATTACCTACATACTGGCGACAAAAGCTAACATTTTAGGTAACCACTCAGCTCACCTTTGATTTGTCCGATAACTGCGTCAAAAGTGCTCATTTACACGTGTAAACTCCGCGCTTTTTCCTAGTTCTTGAACAAATTAAACGTAATCTGAGTCGTTACTGTACGTTTTAAAATTACGCTGATACCATTTTAGTAACTATCTATAGCTATAGGCAAGTGAGTGGTTTTATAAAAGCGTGGTAATGAGTTCTTCCGCTTTATCTTCGCTGATTTCGCCACGAAAGGCCTTTTTTATAATGCCTTCTCGCGTGATAAAGACGGTATAGGGTAAAGCGCCGAAGGAATTACCATATCTATCGGATACCTCAAGAGCCGTATCACCACCGACGAGGATTGGATATCGGATGTCGTTTGCCATAGCGAAGTGTTTGACTGGATTAAGCTCATCAAGCGCAATACCGACAAATTGCAGGCCTTGGCTGGCGTATTTTTTTTGTAGGCGATTGAATGATGGCATTTCTTTCTGGCACGGCACGCACCATGTCGCCCAAAAATTAACCACCAATACGCTTCCCGTCCAGTCTTCGGGAGTGCGTACCATGCCCTTCAGATCTGGAAGTGCGAAGCTTGGTCGGCTTTGACCTATCATTGCTGCT
>CAZWUO010000248.1:0-4672 GCA_964636675.1 uncultured Ectothiorhodospiraceae bacterium | reverse complement strand
ACCTATTCTGTATACGCCGATTTTGGACTCACTAATGGTGTTAACTATTGTTACACGGTTAGATCAATCGATGCCCAGGGCTTGGAATCAGCTGATTCTAATTCGGCATGCGCAACGCCAAGTGCAAGAACGCGCTGAAAAAATAGAGCCATTTTCCGACGGAGGTTTATGAAGGTATTAACATATGTGTGGCCAAGCGGCGTTCGAACAATCATTTAGTAGGTATTAACGTTGCGCCCATTTATCCAGGCGATTCAGTTTCTAACCCGTTTTTTATGTGGTTGACAAAGCTAAATTAGATACATTATTCTATCCAAACAAAGAGAACACGCTCCTTAGTTAATGACAAGGAAAAGGGCAATGGGATAGTTTCGTAATCCCTTCACAAAGACCCTTCACAAAGACCCTTCACAAAGACCCTTCACAAAGACCCTTCAATAATATCTATCACTTAAGTTTGATCTATTTCGTGGCTAAGGTTTTCTATTCACAATTTATAAATAACTACTTACTGATAGCACTAAAATAATAAAGGTTGGCAGGCGAGTTATCGCTGTAAAAAAATGCAGGTGGTGGTAGAAAAGTAATACACGTTTTTTTGTCTGTGGTGGAACCGTAGAGTCGTCTGTGTCCGTATGCTTACATTGTGGGGGGAGCTGTATTGAAGAAGTTCTATCTGTGGGAGCTTGCAGCTTTGTTCAGTCTTGTTCTGGGTGTTAATAACGTGAGTGCCGCCCAGATTACGTTAGAAGATTGGATTTTCAATATCGACGGAACAACGCATGAGGCGTTTTTCGGCGACCCACTTCCAACCACAGGTAACCTCGTCGATGGATTAGGTGTACTGTCCCTGGAAATTTCTGGAACCGGTAACCGTGATGTTATCGGTTTTTTTGATTTTGAAATCGATCAATTTTCGAATACGTTTTTTAATGAGTCGGGAGCGGTTGTCGGTACGCCCGACGTAGGTCAGTCCTGGGAGATTGACGAACCGAAGTTTTTCTTTGGTGACATTATTGACAACGTTCTTGCAGGTGCGTTAGATAATACTAACAACGTCCCCGCTGGGTTGGAAGACGATGTAGGGTTCGCGCTGGGGTGGAATTTTAATTTACTCGAAGATCAAGTAGCTACCATTGATTTTATTTTTACGGATACGCTTCCGGACGCAGAATTTTTTTTAGAGCAATACGATCCTGACAGTAATTTTTCTTTGTATGCTTATAGCACCCTTAACATCGATTTTGGTTTGGTCGCCCAAGAGGGGCCAACGCAACAAGTGGATGAACCCAGGTCGATATTGCTTATGATGCTTGGAAGCTTGGGATTGTTTGTGTTTCGCCTCGGAAGTCGTCGTAAAAACGTAACACAGGTTTTCGCTCAGTAAGTTTTTTGGGGCGGGTTGCTTAACATTGAGAGTGTGAGCTTGCTACGAGTACAAAATAAAGGTCCTAATGCTTCATGATGAAGGTAATACGGGGCGTTAGCTTTATACGTGTAAGGCTTAAGGGAAGGCGAGTGCGTGGGAGATAGGGATTAATGGAATTGTCCGGCAACAAAAATAAATGCGTACACCCCGTTATATCGGGTTTATTTTTTACGTTGTTATTTGTGTTGGCTGCTATGATACGGCCGGTGATGGCTGGTATACCTGAAGGTGTTGCGTGGCTGGTCACCCAGCAGAACACGGATGGTAGCTATGCTAACGCGACCGATGTATCCAGTTCTTTCCAGGCTACCGCAGAGACTTTGCACACATTCAACTTTCTTGGGGAAACGGCACAAGCTGGCATCGCTGACGCGCATGCCTTTCTCAATGCTGAAACTTATCGCAATAGCGAAAATCTAGCGCGATTGATCATCGCTGGTGCGCAAGTCGGAGATGACGTCACAGCGGTCATCGCAGAACTCCTGGCCCAGCAAAATCTGGATGGTGGTTTTGGTGAGCTGCTGGGGCACGATAGCACCGTTGTGGATACCTCAATGGCGTTGCAGGCTTTGGCAGTCGCCCAACATCCACTTGAGCAAGCAACGACGAATGCGGTCTTTTTCCTGTTAAATAGACAGCACGCTGATGGTGGTTGGTCTGGCGGTATAAATACCACCTCTATTTACTTGTCAGCGCTGGCGATGCGTGCCCTGTGGCATTATCGTACGGATTTCGGAGGTCTAAATAGCGCGCTGGCCGGTGCAAAAAACTTTTTGTTATCGAATCAAATAACATCAGGCCTGTGGCAAACGACCTTCGAGTCAGCACTCGCGCTGATTGCTCTTATCGATAACGCCAGCGAGTTTTCGGAAGTGGAGACGCTGATTAATGAATTAAGCAGCCACCAATTGAGCAATGGAAGTTGGGATGATAGCCCTTACGCGACTGCATTGGCAATAAGGGCAATCACTTCCCGACCGACACCCGTGCCCCCTCCGGTGACCACCGGTGAAGTCACTGGGCGCATTTTCAATGTGTTAACGAATCAAGCGATTGCCGGTGCTATCGCAACGATTGAAGGTCTTGCTGTCGTAGCCAATAGTGATGAATCCGGTCGTTTCACGTTTACTCAATTGAACGCGGGTGATTTCACGATTCATCTTGCGGCCCCAGGTTATATCGAAAGGGTAGCTACCAGTTCGTTAGCAGTGGGAACAGTTGTGAGTCTGGGCGATATACGGTTGTCACCGTTGCCGACCACTGCAGTGTTGCAAGGACAGGTGAACGATGTGCAGACTGGGTTGCCTATCGCAGGTGCGGCGATTGAACTCAGTGGTGGTAATCTAGTTTCAGTGACGACGGGGGTTAACGGCAGTTATAACCTCGCGAATCTGGCGCCGGGTGACGTGTCGATAGCAGTGGCTAAAACAGGATACTTAACAGCGGCGACCAGCGTGAGTCTCGTCGCTGGAAACGCAATCGTATTTAATCCTGCGCTGACACCGGTCAACGTCAAACAAGAGACATCGCCAACACCCACAACCGACGGCACATTACAGGGGCAAGTGATCGACCAGAGTTCTCGACTGCCGATCACGGGAGCTACCATCCTAGTCTCTGGTAATTCATCCAATTCGGTGGTGACCGCAGCAGACGGTAGTTACAATATACCCGGTCTTGCACCCGGAGAAATTGCCATTGTTGTCTCGATGCCCGGTTATCTTTCGGCAACAGCAACCGCCACCATCACAGCAAACATCATCTTGACGTTTGATATTCAGTTGGTACTGGAAAGTACGGTTGATCCAATGGTCGGAACCTTGCTCGGACAGGTCGTCGATATGGCCAGCCAAGACCCGCTATCCGGTGCTATTGTGACTATCGATAACAGCACCAGCAATAAAATAGCTGCAACCGGTCAGAGTGGCAGTTTTAAACTCACAAATGTTCCGGCAGATACTTATAACGTGACCGTTGCTCTGGACGGTTATAACAGTACAACCTTCAATGCCGTTGTGGCGGCCGGTGGCACCGTTGACCTGCAGACGATAGCACTCGAGAAAGTGATCTCAGACGTGACAGTGTTTGGATCGGTGACCGACATAGACAGTGGTGCGCCGGTTAATAATGCGACCATCACGATTCTCGGTACAGCATTTAATTCTGCGACTGATCTCGATGGCAAATACCTCATGAGTGGCCTTGATGTGGGTATCAAGACACTCGTTTTCAGTGCAACTGGTTACGCGAATAAAATCTTAACGTTCGACTTCCCCAACGGTGGTGTTTATCAACTCGACCGGCCTTTGAGTCTGAGTCAGTTCAGCATACTCAACTTAACATCCTTTGGTACGGATCAATTAAGTTACCCGGCTTACGCGAACATACAGTTGCAAGCAACGGTGTTAAATAGTGCCGACACGCTAATCGACGCTACGGTTGAATACTCGATAATGAATGATCAAGATCAGGTGGTGGCTAGGCTTAAGAGCGTGTGGACGGATGTCAATGGCGTGGAGCAGAGCATCTTTGCCTTCAATCCCGGTATCAGCGTGGAACTCACCGCGGCCTGGAATACCGGTATCAATATACCGGGTTCTTACCGTGTAATCGCGCGCGTGGTGGTGGGTAATTCTGTGGTGGGACCCGCAAACATTATCTTTGCAGAGAGGGTGAGCAGCTTCACCATCGAAGCCACCGAGGCGATCGCGCAGTTAAATGTAAAACCGTTACCCGCATTTTCCGGGGTGGGACGTAACGAGCAGATCACCCTTGAGGCGAGTATTGTCAATCGCTCGAATGTTGCGACGAGCTTTGCATTGTCCTACCGTTTGGAACTGCCAGACGGCGAACTGGTTCACGCAAATATCCAGACTATTCCGCTGTTACCGGAAGAAGACAACAAGGTCATTGATCTTGAAACCTTTACCACTGAATTTACGACGCAGGGGGTTCACCCTGTTTTGCTGCAAGTCACCACGGGAACCCTTCCGGATACCCTGACGAGCGCCGAGATTATGGTGGCGCCTGGTGTGCGTATTCAAGCTGCGCAAAATATTACGCCGGCAAACGTAACACCGGATGGAGACAAGCGTATTCGAATTAATATTCGGCTTGAAGGCATGGAGATTAAATGATGGCGATGATCGCTAGGCGGCTAATTAATCACCTGCTCTACTCCTTAGCCAGCCTGACTATGAGCTTGCTGCTTACCGTTTCAGCGCACGCGGAGCCGGATAGTGC
>CAZWUO010000247.1:0-4678 GCA_964636675.1 uncultured Ectothiorhodospiraceae bacterium | reverse complement strand
CATGTAGGCCATGGTCGAGGCGCGGCGCATGGTGCGGTTGTAGCGAATTTACTTGCGGAGGTTGGCTATGCGGTGCATAAGGAGTATTACGTTAATGATGCGGGTCGGCAAATGGATATACTCGCAACCAGTGTTTGGCTGCGTTATTTGGAAAAGTGTGGTGATTCAATTGTCTTTCCGAGCAACGGTTACAAGGGAAAGTATGTAGCTGATATAGCAGCTGAATTATTTTCTGTCTACGCAGATGATTTTAGTAAGCCATTTGCTGAAGTAATTCAAGGTGTCAGTATTGACGAGACGAGTGAAAATGATGATGGCGATAAAGAAGCGCATATTGATGACTTAATCAATAAAGCCAAGACTTTATTGGGTAGTAAAAACTATCGGATCGTTTTTGATTTTGGTCTCAAAGAAATTTTAGGTGATATCAAGCAAGATTTAGAAGAGTTTGGTGTTGTTTATGATGAGTGGTTTTCTGAACGTTCTTTGGTTGACTCGAATGTGGTTGAGCAGGCGTTGCAGCGATTACAGAGTCAAAACTGCGTATACAAAAAAGATGGAGCACTTTGGTTTCGATCAACCGCATTTGGCGATGAAAAAGATCGCGTGGTTAAGCGTGATAATGGGCAGACAACTTATTTTGCTTCCGATATCGCCTACCACATGAATAAATTGGATCGTGGATATACAAAAATTATTGATGTGTGGGGTGCTGATCATCATGGTTATGTGCCACGTGTTAGAGCATCGTTGCAGGCTATGGGTTTAGATGCCAGTGCACTTGAAGTATTGTTAGTGCAGTTTGCGATCTTGTATCGCGCGGGTAAAAGAACTCAAATGTCTACCCGCAGCGGAGAGTTTGTTACCCTGCGCGAGTTAAGAGCAGAAGTTGGAAACGATGCCGCACGGTTTTTTTATGTGATGCGCAAATGTGAGCAACATCTCGATTTTGACCTGGATTTAGCAAAATCCAAATCGAACGAGAACCCCGTTTTTTATGTTCAATATGCGCACGCACGAATCTGCTCGGTGTTTAGAGAGCTAGAGGAAAAAGGCAAAGGGGTTGCGTTCGATCAGAAGTTAGCCTTAGCTTCACTCGTATTATTGGAGAATCAGCATGAGCAGGCATTGTTAACTTGTTTAGCGCGTTATCCAGAAATTGTGGAAGCTGCGGCACAAAACCTGGAGCCACACCAAATACCACACTATCTTCGAGACTTAGCGAATCACTTTCATTCATATTACAATGCGCATAAATTTATTGTTGACGACGAAGGTTTGCGCAATGCACGTTTATTGTTAATTAGCGTTTCCCGTCAGGTGTTACGTAATGGCATGAGCTTGATCGGCGTATCTGTTCCTGAGGCCATGTGATGGTAGCCAAGACAAAGCCGAGTACTCGAAAAATCAAACAGAATAAAGGGAAAGTTGTCGCTACTCATTCGACCCCGGCCTGGCTTTGGTTGTTAACCGGATTGTTGGTTGGATTATTTGTTGCGTTATTGCTGTATATGCAGGTTCGTGTTGCCCCTGAGATACAAAAAAACACAGTAACCAGTAGCGTGCAAAGTGGGAATAAGGCTGCAGACCCTTTTACTTTTGATTTTTATAAGTTGTTGCCGAACATGGAAGTTGATGTTCCTCAGGATCAACCGGCAGTTGATAATAAAGATCCTATGCCTTCAACTTCAATCAATAAAAAAGGAACTTATGTTCTGCAAGTGGGGTCATTTAAAAACTTTAGTGATGCAGATAAATTAAAGGCAACGTTGGCACTTCAGGGTTTGGTTTCGCGTATTGTTGCGGTGAATGTTAAACAAAAAAATTGGTATCGAGTATATATCGGGCCTTATTCAAGTACTGCAGAGTTGAATGAGACTCGTCGTCAGTTACATCAGAATAAAATTGATAGCTTAGTTGTAAAGTTAAAAGGATAAAATGATGAAAAAAATATTGCTTATTATAATAATGTTAATGCTTGCGGCGTGTACCACAGGTGGGGCGGTGAATCCTGGTCAGGCTAATAAATTATCTGCTGCCTTTATGGAGGCCTTGAAAAATCACGATTATGATACAGCGCTGAGCATGGTGGATAAAGATTTTTTTATCGCTAGAGCACGTGATGAATGGGTTGCCTATTTTGAGCAAGTAAAAAATGTCATGGGTGAAAGGCAAAATCTTCGCGTAAAAAGCTCCATAAACGATGCAAAGTATAGCGGTAATTTTTATATGTATGAGTTTGTATCAACCTATGAAAATGGTTTAGGCAAGGAATTGCTTACCTTGGTGCAGAAAATTAACTCTGATGATCCACCACGAGTTTTTGCATATAGATTTGATTCCAGCAAAATTCCTAAACTTAATATGCAATAGTCATCGGTGTTTGATCATGAATAATTTAGCAAAAAAAGGTTTGTTATCTTTAGGGCTTCTCGTAGTCGGCATTGTTTTAATCGTGTTTGGTTTGTCAAGCCTAGAGCCAGAACCCTTAAAAATGCCTGAACATCTAAAAGGTGTTATCGTGGAATCACCTGCAATGGAGCTTCCAGAGTTTTCACTGATTGATCATAACGGAAATGCTTTTACTAATGATAATTTAATGGGTAGATGGACGATTGCTTTTTTTGGCTATATAAACTGTCCAGACTTTTGTCCAACAAGCTTGGGCGTCATGGAGAAAGTCAGTCAAAAATTTGAATTTCCCGAAGATACATTATTCCTATTTGGAACAGTTGATCCTAAACGAGATACGCCTGCTGTCTTAAAAGAGTTCCTCTCTTTTTTTAGTGAAAAATTTACAGGTTTGACTGGAGAAAAAGCGCAAATCGATATCCTCGCTGATTCTCTCGGTGTTATCTATGATTATGAAGGTGATGTGACATCAGATGATTATATTGTAAACCATTTTGGGGCGGTTTATTTATTTGACCCCAAGGGACGGTTGCGGACTCATATACTAGCACCTCATGAAGTCGAACGTTTAGGCGAAGCTCTCATGTTATCGATTAATTATTATGATTAGGAAAAATTTTCTTGCATTAGTTTTTTTGCTATTTAGTTTTTCCTCTGTTACCGCAAATGCTTCAAACCTGGAGAATGAACTGGTAATCGAGGATGCATGGATACGCTTAGGTCCACCTATCGTGAAGGCAGTTGCTGGATATTTTTCTATCACTAATCGCTCAGCAAATAAATCTTTGCGGATGCTAGGCATTGAGAGCGCCATGTTTGAAAAAGTCGAAATGCATAATACATCAATAATAGATGGCATGATGCGTATGGAGCACTTGCAGTATGTTGATCTACGCCCTGGTATTAAAATTCAGTTTTCTATGTCAGGAAAACATTTAATGATGATTAATAAAAAGAAGCCTATTAAAGAAGGTGATGTGATACCGGTTAAGTTGATATTTAATGATGATCAGTTTATGCATATCAACATGCAAGTGAGACGTTAATCGTTTTTTTAGCAGAACTTATTAGCCATGAAAAATTCCAACTCAATGAAAGCAGCTTACGTAGACGAGGGTGTTTTATCATTACGTTCTGATATGCCTATTCCTAAGCCTAGTGAAAACGAGGTCTTATTAAAAGTACTTATTGCTGGAGTTTGTGCAACTGACTTGGCGATAATAAAAGGATATGCAGATTTCACGGGAACGCCAGGGCATGAATTTATAGGCGTGATTACAGAATTAGGTGCGTCTGTTGATAAATCTTGGCTGGGCAAGAGAGTGGTTGCAGAAATTAACCAATGGTGTGGTTATTGTGAATATTGTATCAATAAAAATTATTCTCATTGTTGTCATCGTGAGGTGATTGGCATTAGGGGGAGTAATGGTGCATTTGCGGAATATCTCGTTGTTAACGCGAATACGCTGTTTTCAGTGCCGGATAATATGAGCAATGAGCAGGCGGTATTTATCGAGCCACTGGCCGCTGCTTTTCGAATACTTGAGCAGATAGAAAAAATAAAAAAACGGAAAAATATTTTAATAATCGGTGCTGGAAAACTAGGTCAGTTAATTGCTCGAGTCATGGCATTAACCGAAAGTAAGGTATCGATTAGCACGCGATATGTGAAACAAAGGCGACTGTTAAAAGATGTAAATATACATTGTATTGATGAGAGCAATATTCAGGCAATGAAATATGAGATTGTTATAGAGACAAGTGGCAATGTTTCTGGATTTGAACAGGCCATCAGTGCTTGCTGTTCATTAGGCCATATTATATTAAAAAGTACTTATGTTCCAAATACGATTGATTTATCACAAATTGTTATTCGAGAGCTTACTATCATCGGTTCGCGCTGCGGTTCATTTGATAAAGCAATAACCGCTTTGGAAACAAAACTGATTGACCCTACCTGTTTAATTGATAAATTACTTCCCTTATCGAAAATTGAAAATGCATTTAAGCAAGCAAAACAAAAGGGGGCAATGAAAATTTTGCTTAAGCCATAAACCTAGATTCCGCAGTTGACCACTATGCGGCATCGTTAAGCGGCGGATTAAAAAACGCATGAGCTTGTTTGTCGAATTCACTCAGAGGATGAGCGCGTTACGCCATGAATAGCATGCTTTTAAGCGTGAATAGCGTCGTTGCGAATCACACTATAAGCGCACTCGACAACTGCTCCATGCGTCGCCTAAGAGCGCCTACTTTTGGTGTTCTA
>CAZWUO010000246.1:0-4699 GCA_964636675.1 uncultured Ectothiorhodospiraceae bacterium | reverse complement strand
TCGATGGCGGCACAAGGAATAATATGCAAAATAATATTGGCATCTGGAAATCCTTTTGCAAAAACTGGAAAGTTTAACGATTACGCCTCACAGAGATTAATTAATGCGGGATGGAAAGTGCGGTGGGGGAGGCGGTCTGAACTTATTCATCAGAAACAATTCATCATTGGAAGAACGGCTCTTGTCGTGGGGTCTCATAACGTAAGTGACTCATCATCAAATAGTAATCTAGATATATCAATTGCTGTTGCACAACAAGACTTAATAAGTCAAGCGATAGCCGACTACAATAGGCTATGGAATAACTCCTCGAAGAAGAAGGCATAGCCATGGCAAAAACACCATTTCCCTCGATACCTCCAAACCTGGTAGAGGCGCAGGCGCAAATAGTGTCCTACATGTATAACCCCGGAACGCAGGGGCGTAGCGTAGGAACAAACAGCGCATTAAGCAGAAGGAAAAAATTAGATAAACGTCCAAAACTAAAAATAGCAGCAGAAAGATGTGCTCGATGGTTAGCGGCAAGGCATCAGCCCGGAATAAAGGGCATGCGGTTAAACGATTTCATATATGCACGAACAACAGAAATAAAAGCGGGAATTTTCAACCCAACATACTTCATGGAATTAACCCAAACGGCAGATAGGACAGGAATAAGCAATCCATTCTGCCGTAACCTTTTCGTTCCGACTCCTCCGCAATACTTTGACCCGCTACGCTTGCAGCAGTTATGTACGGTTGGCTATATAGATCGAGAATATGATTCACCGGCAGACGGAACGGGTTTGCCTGATCCTTCTGTAGGTTGGGCGGGGTCAGTAAATGCTGGCGTGTGGACTGATGCGTATCACACAACGCGAAGGTTTGAATATGACAGACCGGCATGGTCAATGGACGAGAAAGAAAGGCAGGTGTTCTTTGCGGGAGAGGTAACAGTGAACGTTAGTGCGTCTCATAGGGGGACAAGGCACTGGTTCGGTCTGGCCATGTCTGTAAGGCAATTCGATGCAACGCATAACCACCAGCCAACAAGCTATAGATCACAAATAGTCGTTAGGCCACAATATAAATATAGGGGTGAAGTCCCTGCGCCATCAATGCCCTATGTTGAATCGATATTGAGACCCTTCGTAATCGATGCAATGTCTAGCAGGAATGAAAAGTACTGGGATGGAGTAACGAAGGTTGAGGGGTTCATATCATGCCCTCCTGCTAACGGGCAGTTCTTCTCAAATAACGACTATGTAATAGTCTCATTGACAATAAACCAGAAAATGTATCAGGCAATAAAGCCGGGGGAATAAATGGCCGTAAAATTAAATCAGCCACTATATGCTGCAACAGCAACAGGAACAATAAAAAAACTAGGAACGTTTATGAACATAAACGGAAATGTATACTTAACACATAAACGAACAGGGCTTCTGAACAACTCAAACGGAAATCAAACAATGAAACAATGCTTTGCTAACGCAAAAGCACTGCATAGCGTATTGCCAAGGAGCTTCTCATACTTCAATGGAAATTGGGGATACCATATACAGCCAATATGGCCTGTATTTTGGACTCAGTACCTTGCAGACAATCCGCAGTGTCAGTCATGAGTAAAAATATGTTGCACCTATTTAGTGGTCTTCCATTGGGAACGATAGTGCAAGAAGACTTGAACGGAATGCCGGGACAGAAAATGGTATATCAAAGGGTATTTCCTGGAAGAGGAAATATTCTGAGAAATGGGGCTGCGACTTTGCAGTTAAGGAGGCATGTAATACCTGCTGACCCAAAAACAATAGATCAAGTTGAACAAAGAGGAAAAATGAGTACTGCTGTAGCTAATTGGCAGGCGCTAAACCAACAGCAAAAGAATGTCTACAATGAAAAAGCTGAAGATTCAGGGCTGAGTGGATATCAGTATTATGTGGGCCTCAATATGAAGGGGTTGACATAAAAAAAACAAAACAAAGGAGAATATTATGGCAAAGGTATCTGGCCCATTAATGTCCAACCACGCAAGCGGATCAGTAGCAAAAGCGATAACGATAAGATCAACAAAACACGGTTCAGTGGTTACTGGGTACCACTTTCCGGGATCAAAAAAGAAGGTAAGTGTAAGTACAGCACAAGCAGAAAATAGAGCAAAATATGCGGCCGCATTAACTTCCTGGCAGGCATTAAGCACAGAAGAAAAAGCACAACTAGATATAGATGCGGGTAGCGTCTTCATCTCTGGGTGGAACATACATCTGCGAAACGCTATGCAAACAAAATATATGGTATCTGACGATTTCAATCGACCCAACAATTCAATACTTGAGCCGCCATGGATATTGTCCTACAACTGGCGTGGGTGGCGAATCATATCAGCGCAGGCAAGGCCAATAACGGGAGACACAAACACCCGACACACAATGCTTTATAACGACATGTTTGCGAATAACCAATGGATGGAAGTGGTGGTCGCCAATCCAGGATCAACGGGGTCATTAGATTTCATCCTGCGTGCTGATCCAAACGGGAGTGGAATGTATTGGCGGGCAGATAACACCTTTCAGCAAATAAGGCTATTCACCGAAGGGTCTTTTGTGGTGCTGGAAACGATTAACACTCCAAACCTTAAAGCTGGGGATGTGGTGCGATTCCAGGTCTCGGGGAACACGTACACTGGGTTTGTCAATGGTATACAAGTATTCACAACGTCCCATCCCGGCAGGAATTCTGGCTTGCCGGGCATCTACTCGTGGCGATTTGATACGAGATTGGATAACTTTTCTGCCGGAGATTTATAATAGCCAGAGCGAGGGCGGAAGCACAAAGGTTGCGAGTATGCAAGGCTTGTGCCATCGTATATCTTCACCGAAACATAAAGGAAGGGGAAAACCAATGGCTAAAGTATCAGGTCCACTATTCTCGCTCGAGGCATCAGGCAGCTATGGCGGTGCCGTAGTATTTGCAAAATGGAAGGGGCGACAATATGTTCGGCAGCTTGTAACGCCAAGCAATCCGCGCAGTCTTGGCCAAGAAACTGCACGTAACTCTGTGCGCGTAGCTGGCGCAATCCAAAAATGGATCAATGCAAACATCCAGATTCATGCGGAAATGACATTCAGCGATAAAGCGGAAATCACTGTAATTACACCCGGTGGGCAGGCGTGGAATGGTTTCACGGTAACATCGGTTATTGGTGCTGGCGGGTTGAACATGACGGCAAGTGATGCGGTCTGGGCTGGACTGACTGCTGGTGAGCAGGCCGCGTGGGATACTGCTGCTGCTGGACTCACGGCTTTGTTGCCTTCGGTCGCGCAAACGGTGGCTGGTGGTGCTGCGGGCACGGCGAAGTCGGCAGGTAATGTATTCCTGAACTATGAATACGCGCTCTTCGTCATGGGTCTAACAAACATCCCGACGGCAACTCCTCCCGTCTATACCTAATAGCGGCAAGAAAAACCATAAAAAAAGCCGGGGATCTTTAAAGATCCCCGGCTTTTTATTTGGTAATATTACCCCTCAACAAAAACGAAAAAAGGGAGTCAAGGGATATGGCCAAAAATATGACGAAAAAAGGGAAGAAGGTAGCAAAACAGTCGGCTATTGCTGTTGTTTTGGCAACGGCTTTGTCTTTTGCTTGCGAGAACGCTTGGGTTTTTTCCTTGTTTTAACCTCTAA
The DNA here is from genome assembly GCA_964636675.1 of uncultured Ectothiorhodospiraceae bacterium. Lineage (GTDB taxonomy): Bacteria > Pseudomonadota > Gammaproteobacteria > S012-40 > S012-40 > JALUUH01. The sequence goes on along the minus strand of CAZWUO010000246.1, from coordinate 1,036 downwards.
TGATTGAAGGAGAATCGAGCGAACAAGGGTTGAAAGTGTAAGCCCTTGTTTTTCACTCATCTTTAAAAAGCAATCCATTTCTTTCGTTGTTAAGCGAACGCTAACCGTAGCGTCTCTTCTCGCTGATTGTTTCATGACTGTACACCCTCTTTTAATTGCGTGATCCGTGGAAGATAAATCAAAGGATCGTTGCATATCTTGGAAACAAAAACTTCGATAACAACCCATGCATGTGAGATTTTAGCAAGGCGCAATTTAACCGAATAAGGCTTAATAAGCCGATCAAGGGTTTCAGGAATGCACGCAGTAGAAACAATAAGGTGTGAGCCTACTGGCCAATCATCGACAAGCTCAAATTCAATGTGCCTGTCTGCGGCTGCAAGCAGATCCTTTAGGTGGTCAACATTGAATGCCGCGATGTCTGGATGACCAAGGGGAACGCTTGTGATGCGCTTTACGTAAGGCAGGTCATTGGGATTTATAAACATAAGAAAATGCTCCTAATATAGAAAATGAAGGGTTAAACATAATTACCAGCCAAAAATGAAGTAACCTGGATAAAGTCCGTGTCTGCTTGCCTCTACATGCGCAAGCAAAAAACATATTCTAAATGGCCCTGCTTTTCTGCCTGTATTAGCGCCATGTTCAACCTCGTTAAAGTAAATAATATCCCCTGACTTGTATGTGCGATCATCATTCCTGATGTCAAAACATTTGGTGCCATCTTGTACCTTCTCAAAGTACTTAGCTTCCAATCCTAAATGATGTTCCTGACTATCCATTTTGTGGCCTCATTGAGTGATTAATTAGTGAAGTAAATAACAAACCCCACATATACATTATATACAAATGCAAACATTAGTCAAGGGCAAAAGATAAACAAAAGGCGTCGTAACTGGTAAAGGAAGGCAACCCGATTTGGCTTAGTGATACATCGTGGTGTGGCTAACGCGCGGCCCCAAAAAACGGGGCCACTTGTTGGCCGCCAAACCACGACGCACCACGGGCTGTGTCGGCGCGCAATGTCCGGGCGGGG
>CAZWUO010000245.1:0-4766 GCA_964636675.1 uncultured Ectothiorhodospiraceae bacterium | reverse complement strand
CTTCACACTTATAAGCGCACTCTGCATGCCGTCCAACTGCGGATTCTAGGATAATGCATTCCTCATCACGTGAACTCGCTCTCATTAAATCAGGAATAACTCATTTATAGTGAATCTACGTATTAGCTTATGTATAAAAGGGGGGTTTGTTATGCGAGCGGTTAGTCATAAACCAGATTCTGTGGTTTTTAATGCGCCAACGAAAATGAAAACGACACGTGAAAAAGCGGTTGAACGTGGGTTGGTGTTAGTTTTTGCATTGCTTTGTGTATTGGCCTTGTCGCATATTAATTACATAATATGATACACCGCACTGTTGATGCACAGTATTTTGAGTTTCTTAGAAAAATTGAATTCCAATCACAATATACGGTTGAACTTCTCCGTATGCATCAAGACCTTTAGCGATACCTGCACGATATTCAGTTCTTGTGCGAAATAATACGGTTGTCTCTAGCGAGAGTTCAGCTCCCACGCTTTTACTCAACCCAGGTGCTGATTGCTCTCCGCGAAACCAAGCGCGGCCCGCTTCAGCATACAGGCTGGCTTTCAATTTATTAAAACCGATAGGTGGTAGAATGAGTCCTGTTTCGAGCAAAGCAATAGGGAAGCGCCATTCTAATGAGGCAAATTGCAAGATATTCCCGTAGCGGCCATTGAGCAGGCCAAGCGCTGCGTCTGAGTAACCACGAAGTTGGTAACTGCGACTGCCACCAAAAAGAGTATTGGCGTTTGCGAGGCGATATTCGGTTTTTCCGAAAAGAGCAAACTGGAGATTTTCTTTATTGGTTAGCGCATTAATAGCATTTATTCTAAAGATAGTTTGCTTAATCGAAGGTGAAGCCCAAAGTAAGCTTGACGTAAAGGTGTTGCCGTCGCGGGTTGAGGACGATCGATAAGTTTTTTCAAAACTCGTGCTAATATTAAATCCGTTTTGCACAGAGACGGAACGACTCGATGAGCGAAAATTACTGAATGAAGCGCTTATCCCCGTAAGCATGTAGCTGCCTGTACTTTCCCCCAATGTGCTTTGGATAAAGTCAGCATTGCGTGTCCACTGCTGAAAATCTACCCCGGCAGCAACAAATAATCGATAGTTATTTTTATTGATGGAAGTACTCAGCGTGCTAGATAGGCTGTCTTTATGGTTAAAGTCAAATATTAGCGTATTAAATAAGCTATAAAAATAATCTCGTGTATAGCCCAGCGACAACTCAAACCGATATCTTTGAAATACATACAGCAAATCAATATAGGGTAATTCGTTTTCAGTATTATACGAAGCAGCTAGACTGAGGTAATTCCATGCAAGTGGGTCTCTTACCCAAGTAAAAATACCCAGTTGCTTGCCATTAGCGCCTACAATGGGTTGCCACCATTTAGGCACGATATTTTTTAGTAAGGAATAATTCTGTTTATCGAGTTGGGTTATTTGTTGATTCAGTGCATAAATTTCTCGCTCTGAGTTCTCGGTCATTGGCCGAGTAGCGCTTACCGGGAGAGTTGTCGAGTCGGGGGTTAGTTGAAATACATCGAAGCCAGTACCGGTAAGTCCCGCATAAAGTATGCTGTTGTCGGGTTTGATGCTAGGGTAGAGAGCAGCTCCTAGAACATTGCTATGTTGCAGTATGTTACCGGTATTTAAATTCTGAGTGTAAATATTATATATGCCGCTATAATCAGCGGAATATACGATGTGTTTGCCATCGGTGGAAAATCTGGCTTGACCTTCGATATTTGAGGTATTCGTTATGGCCGTCCAGTGCTTGGTTTGCAGGTCAAATATTTCGATATTCCAGCCTTGAGGTTTGCGCCATACCGCGGCGACTATTTTTGGTTCGAAGGGCGACCAGTCTATATCACCAAGATAAACTTCTTCATCCGTCTGCCATAAGGTCTCGAGAAATTTTCCGGTATTGCTCAATAAATCGAGTTGATGTTTAGCCTGTAGCGTTTTTACGGCGGCAATGTTTGCTCCATCTGGGCTCCATGTAGCTTTACCATAACGCGCATTGTGGGTTAAGCGCTGTTGCTTGCCGGTTTTCTCTGAAATGATGTAAAGATCAAAATACGACTTGATGTTTTCTATTATATCGGATTGTGAAATAAGAATGCCTAGTTGCGGATGATAATCAAAGGTGTCGCCATAAATATCTGCAATATGTGATTTTTTTTGCGTTTCAAGATTCATGCTCCAGATTGCTTTAGGTGTAAAACCATCATTTTGAATTATTAACAGCTGCTCGTTGTCAAGGGCCTGTGCAAAACCTGAATTCAATCCTGATGTTGTCATTTGTTTACCTGTGACCAGGCCTTGCTGTTTTAATTGTTCAATTTCGGGCGTAAATTTATTGATCAAATAATTTTCAAATTCTTTCCAAACAAAATAAGTGGTCTTGCCAAAGGTTTGATAAAAGGGGATATCAATCAAGTAAGGAATGGGAAAGTCGCTTTGATGTTGCAAGTATTCATGCAGTTTTTCTGATCCATAATGTGTTTCTATGAACTGAAAAAAATAGGCCCCATATAAGTAGGTTGTGGTTCCTTGCGGCCATGATTCTACAGGCTGAGTGACTTGGCCCAATGATTTGATGCCTGCGGCTACCTCGGTTCGCATCAGTCCTTTAAAATAACTGCTTTGTCCGCGACCGACTTCGGCTTTAAGGTCGGTTTCAAGATGGGTGGCGAGTCCTTCAAGTATCCACCGTGGTTGGTACATGTTTGGAAATAGAAAATAGTGACGTCCCAGTGCTTTACGTAGATGTAATGGAAATCCTTCGGCTCTATCCATATGCAAGATATGAACGTATTCATGCAGAAAAATAAGTTCTATCCACAAGTCGAAGTCTTCTAGTCCACTAATATCATTTGGTGGAGCAAGAAAAAGCACAATTCGATTTGCGGGTATGACCCGCGCATTGGCATTGGTGAAATCCGTTTTATCCGAAATAATTACATCGGTTTTGTCTTGCGGTTGCCAGTTAAAATATTTCGATAAATGCGTGTGAATTGATTCAGCACGATAGTATAAACGCTTAACGATATGTTCGTTTTCTGCTAAATAGTGATAGCGGAAATTTTCACTTTCTGAAGTATACCATGGCCCTTCAGCAGAAAATTCTTGAGCCACAACAGGAAAACTTACAAACCAGCATAATAATAGAAGAAAAATATTAGAAAAACCTGGTATTGTTAGAAAGTTTTTCAAGAAAAAGTTATGTCCGTTTATTCAGGTTTTGGCGAAGTGTTTTAATAAATACCTTTGATTTTCGCTGAAAATTATACAGTGCTTGTTTTTTTATAGGTAATGCAGCAAGTTCAGTTGCTTGAAACCCGCGTTCGCGGAACCAATGTGCGGTACGCGAGGTGAGTACGAAGAGTTTGTGAATATCGGCATTGTGTAATTGTTTTTCAATGGTGAGTAATAGGTGATCTCCGCGACCTGCATTTTGATAATCGGGATGAATTGTCAGACAGGCAAGTTCGGCAAGTTTTTCTTGCGGATACGGGTAGAGTGCAGCGCAGCCGATGATGGTTCCATCGCGTTCTAAAACCGTAAAATGCGCAATTTCTGTTTCCAGTTTTTCTCTTGAACGGCGCACTAAGATACCGTCATTTTCTAATGGTTCGATAAGCTCTAGGATGCCGCCGATGTCATCTATAGAGGCTTGTCTGACGACATCATAACTATCTGCTGTGATCATAACGCCTACGCCATCGCGCGTGAATAACTCAAGCAGTAGACTGCCATCCTGCTCGCGATCAATAATATGGGCGCGAGAAACCCCATTTTTTATCGCATAGGTGGCATTCGCTAAGTGGGTGCTTAAGAGGGGTTGAGTATTAATAAGCGAGCTCGCCTCATGGGCATTCAGCTGATGATGTGAGAAAAAACTCTCGGCGTGTTCGTCTTTGTCTTCGAGGTATATGATTTTATCCGCGTTGAGCTGGATGGCGATGGAAGTCGCGACTTCTTCAGCACTCATGTTAAAAATCTCCCCGGTGGGAGAATACCCAATAGGGGATAATAACACGATGGTGTTGTCATCTAAGTTTCTGCGAATGCTCTGCGTGTCTATCCGGCGGACTTCGCCGGTGTGTCCAAAATCGATTCCATTCTTTATACCTACGGGTCGTGCGGTAATGAAATTGCCGTTTGATACTGTTATCCGTGCTCCGGCCATGGGCGAGTTGGCGATACCCATTGATAACATGGCCTCAATGTCCATGCGAACACAGCCAACGGCTTGTTTGACCACGTCGAGCGTTGTTTCGTCCGTTACCCTGAGTCCATCGATAATGGTGAATTTTTTGCGTCGAGCTTGCAGTAAGGATTCGATTTGCTCTCGGGCACCATGTACCAGGCAAAGTTTTATGCCGAGGCTATTCAGCAACGCTATATCATGGATTAAGTTTGGGAATCTGCGGTCATTGACGGCTTTACCACTGAACAACACGACAAATGTATTGCCTCGATGTGCATTGATATAAGGTGAAGAATGGCGGAACCAATTGACTAATTGCTGTGGATTTATAGATTCAGGCAAAAAACTTCTCCGTGTCTAGGAGCTTGTCCGTATTGGCTCGCCAGCGTACTTTTGAAACCAGGCTGGCGCAAGAATATGCACTGCTTGCGATGTTATGTTTTGCATGAATGAACAATTGAGTGGGATTGGGCATAATTTGTGGTATTCCGAGGCTGAATATAAATCCTATGTTATCAATATGTTATCATGCTTTTGCCAACAAGGTCTAGCGTTTCAACG
>CAZWUO010000244.1:0-4791 GCA_964636675.1 uncultured Ectothiorhodospiraceae bacterium | reverse complement strand
CGCTTTTTCTTCCATAAAAAATCGTGCTCCTCAATAAGCTTTTTTTTTCCCTCCGGCGTAATATACTTTGATGCCTCTGGAGTAGGTGGACGATAGCGACCCATTAGAGCGGAGAAACTACGCGCGCATCAAACAATATGGAAAAAACAGAAATACTCATGAGTTATTCGCAAACACCTCTAATAAATTGCTGAAACTTGGTAATTTTGCAAACGCAGTAAATTTAAAATTCCGTCTTTCCCCGGTAAATGTAATGCGCCTACAGCGATGAACGCATTGCCTTGTTCCAGCAGCCCTTGCATACGCTCAACCATACGATGATTCCTAGCAACCAACAACCTTTGGTTAAAAATTTTCGCGACTCTCGGCTCAATCGTTTGCTGATACTTTTTATTCAGCTCGAGTATCTTATCAAGATCGCGCGATAAATAGACCTCGAGTATTGCTTCCATAAATTTTTTATTTACTGTGTATTCTGCCAAGGTGGATTTTAACAAGACGATTTGATCAGCATCTGACATGCCGGCAAGTGCATTGACTTGCTCCATAATTTCCTCCAGACCTATCAATTTCTGGGCATTCTTTTTGGCTTGCTTAAACAATATCACATCAAGAAATAGTCCTGTTTGCTGTACCGGCATATTTAAAGTCACAAATACCGCCCAAGGTTTCAGCATATTCACGAAACTTTCTTCAATATTATTAGACTTCATTGCAGTCACCGCCTGCGCATATAATTCAGGGCCAATGGCAGTTTTTAAGTCTCGTCCATCGGTAAAAAACATGGCGCGTGCTGCTTCTTGCGAAGACTTGCCATCTAACATAACTTCAAAAGCCACGGTATTAGCGCTATTCAAACGCATAAGCACTACATCGGGTACTGCAGTCACTCTAGGATCTTCGGAATGCATGGTGCCAAAAATATAACTTGGTTTTGCACCCGGCTTATCGATCAACCACAGCAAGCCGTGAGTATCATGCGCTTGTTGCGGCATTATTGAGGCACAAGCACTCAATAAGATAAACCCGAAAATCAGAAATATGCGATAAATTTTCAACATTAATTGCACCCTCAATCCACACGCCATCAACTAAATCATTCATGCGATAAAAACATCTTAACAAGCTTGGCTTGCCACAACCACTTGGGCTGATAAAAGCCGTTACTTAACGGTTAAATTGTCACAATATTATGCCACTAGTACACCAATTGACGACACGCCCTAGGACTTACAAGCCCAGCGCGGGATGGTTCGAGTTGCGTGGTTGAGCTGTTTATCTAATGCCTTATAACCTGGTTCAAATTGCGCGACTAACCGCCAATAAGACTCGGTGTGATTAAAATGCACGGTGTGACAAAGCTCATGGATCAATAAATAACGCACAAGCTCCGGGACCAACAACAATAAATTTCGGTTGAGGTTAATATTATGCCGATGACTGCAACTGCCCCAGCGCGTCTTCTGACACCGAATCGTCACTTTGTTATATTTTAGTACGAATTCAGCACTCACACTTTGCAACCACGGAGGCAGTATTTTTTTCGCTTTTTTCTGCATCCATTGATTCAATAAAGTAATTTGTTGCGCTTGGCTGCCATGTAGTAAAATCTTTTCTGGGTCAAAACCATTATCAATGTTTAATTCTGTGTTTAATGTCTCTCCCTCCGTAGTCACCCGATAACACTTATTTATCGCCGCCAAATAGACCTGCTCAGGCACTAATGCGGACAACAACTCACCCGGCGGACGCAATGCCAGAATACGCGCCCTGGCTCGATGAATCCAATGCCGGTGTTGTACCACATATTTTGCAATATCTTTTTTAGCAAAACCTTTTGGAATAACAATTTCCAGCTCAGCAAACTGATTCAGTTTTATCTGCACACGTTTTGCACGTACACTCTCTCTCACTTTGTAATGCGGAAGACTTTGCATAATCCAAAATTCCTTAGTGACCGCTATGGGGTATCGTTATATTGTCGATGAGTGTATTTATTGAATTTAGCTTCCCAGACCTTGCCCTCCTTTGCACCCGCATTCTTCGCAGGCACGCCGCAGGAATTAGCGAATACGAATTACTCAACGAAATTAAAGCCGAAAAAAAACATGCGCTTGCAGATATAAAAACTCAAGATGAGATTTCATTATTTCGCATTCACTTCACACTATTTCATACCTTGTATCAGCTAAAACAGCATTTATATTCAAATAAAAGCAACGACTTATTAATCTCTCCACTCAACATTCGATTAATACCGTTTGCCATACGCCACTCAAAAGACCTGCATCCACGGGATGAGCTTGAGAGTTATTACCTAGACCTAAAACAATTGAGACAAACAACCGATAAAGAGATCTATACGCTTTTGGATAATTTTTGGTCATATATGATACGCAATAGCAAACGCATAGAAGCATTAAGCATTCTAAAACTCAAAGACCCCGTATCTGATCTGGATATAAAAAAACAGTATCGTAAACTCGCATTTGAACATCACCCTGATCGAGGTGGAAATTTACCAGAATTTCAAGCCATCACTGAGGCAATGTATTTGCTCTCGGGGAAAAATAGAGCGCACTGAGCTGAATCGTTAGCTCGAATTTATTTTGGAGCGATGCCCATATCATCTAACCGAAGCAGTCTTCGCTTTTAATACCGAAACCTTTTATACCCGTGGCGTTATAGGTCACGTATGCGCATAATTTTACGGGCACCTAACAAATCAGTAAAAAGATTAGTCTGACTTTGTATCCAATAATACCGCTGCCTCAGCCGTAAAGTTTTTCTCAAATTTGGCGACGAACTCCGCCGTAAAATGCTTGCTGTCCGCACTAAATAAAGTATCGGCCAACTCTTTCACTGCATCGGTATATTCTTCAATAGCGAGATCTTCTACTTTTCCTTGTTGTGACCATGAGAAAGCTTTTCTTATATCTCCGCGCATTTCGGAGGAAAAATCCATGATGGGTAAAAACCGCCAAAGCAATCCGGTGTTTGATTCTAATTCCTGTATATACTCCCGTATCGTCATGCGAATAGGATACTCAAGTCGATTCTTAGATAATTGCCACGCAAAAAAACCAAATATCGTCGTGGGAATCATCATCATCCACACAAGTTTAGCAAAGGTCTCTAGGGGTAAACTATTGCTAGCCATGGCCCAATAAGTAAGCCCGAAACCCAGCATATAAATACCGCCTGCTACCACGAGACCCGTCAACATCGCCCTTGGCTTTATCGTTTTGGCCAAACGTTGATAATCAAGTCGTCCCGCATCAAAATTTTTTTCAAAGCGTCGCATTACTTCTTTTTTATGATGACGCTTACTTTTATGTTTACCTGCCATTTAGTACTCCTTTATTTTTGGATACAACGCGGGTAAACCACCTGCATCACTTTCTCTTTTATGTGGAGTTCTTAAATCAGTGGACACTGAATCCCAAAAACTATCACCGCTCCAACTTCCTGTTTGTTTAGCGTAGAGTATACGATTCAAGTCTGCAAATTTTTCTGTTAGTACACTGTTATTCAATTGCTTAGACACGTCGTCTAGACCTCTTATGGCTTTGTCAGGCCATACTATAAAAGCCCACTGCAATATTTTTGATCTCACTTTTGCGGCATCATCAACCCGACACGCCGCGTGTAATTCCTGTAAAATACGCTTGCTACTTTCTCGACGATGAGTCAACGATGTATTTTCAACGCTAATATTTTGCGCGACTCGCAATTTATTTTTGAACAATAAACCCAAGGTAAACAACCAGCTTATTGCAAAAAATGCGGTCAACCAAACCCAGTAATTTGCAGCATTGGTAGACGTCACATTATTAAGCGAATTGCTTTGTGATACAGACTCACTTGGGTTCAGAATAACTTGCTCGCGATTTGCTGGCGAAACTTGCGTCATTGCAGGTAACACGGTGATAGACCGAGCAGGTATCACTGCGAATTTTTCTACATTTTCTTGGGTGCTCCACCAAGGAATTCTAATTTCAGGCAACACAAAATTCCCCGCCTTTTTAGGTACCAACGCCAACTTTTCTTCTCTAATACCCACTAGCGTATTTTCAGCGCTAACCGTTTCTACTAATGGCTGGTCAGCATAGAAATTGATATCTTGCATATTAGCAAGACTTAGAGAGGGTATTTGCGCACCCGTTAAACCACTCACCGCAATTCGAATGGTTCGTGTAACGGGATCACCAACACGAAACTCCGGGGTCGTTGGCGACCATGCTTCAGAAATGCGTAATTCACTCGCAGGAATCCAACTATCGCTGGTGACACTGCTCGGTCTCGGAGCAACTTCTAGCGTAATTTCATCACTTTTTAGTTGCATAGGACGCGCACGCGCCTGCTGGAAAAAACGATTAAAAGGATCTGCAGAAGCTTGTCGTCCATCAATGATGTTACCGTTGAAAATCGTTGGCGGGATAACGAATGAACCACTTTTCTGCGGAAACAGCGCATACTTGCGTTCAGTGACCCGATATCTTCTCCCGTCCACCGTCGTTTGATACGTAATATCATTACCCAGACGTTCAACCACTGCATCATCAATAGCCGGCGGAGACAGACTCGCCTCCATCATTTCTATCGCCGAATACAATTTCACCGTATATATAATCTGTTGTTGCACATAGCTTGCGGTAAGATCCGCTGACACTTCCAGAAAAATGCTTTTACTACCACCGATATCAGAATGTTGGCGTGCAGGCCTAACCAGCACAGTAATCGAGTTCGTTGCTTTACCGTTAAAAGAGATCGGCGGAATGACAAGACTAC
>CAZWUO010000243.1:0-4797 GCA_964636675.1 uncultured Ectothiorhodospiraceae bacterium | reverse complement strand
TTCATTATGATGCCAAAGCTCATGATCAAGCCACGGCAGCAACTCAAGCAGCAACCCATGCTGCTATTCTTGCATTTGGTTTGACGCTTTCAAAGGTGAATTATAATGTTGATAGTGCAAAACCAATTTGGACCCCGCCTCATAAAACAATGCTATGCCTGCTTGCTCGCATTCTTTCGTCTGATCCGGAGGTTTATAGGGATATACAAGAGAGTAATCCTTTTGCAAAACAGGCAAGGGAGTCGATGATTGAAGCTATTATGGAGCTAAATATCATAATAGAAAACGGAGACAGGGAGGCTTTTCATAAACTATTTTCAAACCTTAATGAAATACTAGCCACAGATAAAGATAGCTTGTCAACAAAGTGTCATGAGATATTCAAACATATAACATGATATTTTCGAGCTATCTGAAATTTAGTATGTAGTTTTATATTTTCCTACAAAAGGGTAGATAAATATTTATCAATTTTTTCTTCGATATCATCATTGGTTTTCTCTGGTACAGAAATTGATAACTCAGGAAATTGAATATTTCGCTCTTCAACTTTTACACCATTTTCATTTAAAAAAACACAAATTGCATCAAGCGCGGCCCCAGAATCCTGACAAACGTCTTCATAGGAAATTGGGTACACCCGCCCATCGCCAAGGTAATCGGCATCTTCTTCAATATTTTTGTGCGTGTAATGAACCTGGATGGTTGAACGCAAAACGATATTTTCATTTTTATATTGCTCCCACTCCCTGGGTTTAACCGAAAACCAATCATTTTTATTTGTAGCGAATTTAGAGTGGGCACGCAGAATTGAGCGAATATTTGATTTAGTATCACGATTAATATGAATAAACAAGCAATTAGGGAATAACAGGTCCAGAAGCTTCATATGCACACTATGCATTACATTTTTATTGATAAAAGTCCCTTTCATTATCTCTTCTAGACCATAGACCGTATTTTGTATTAGCCGTTGAGGAATTTTTTCTATATGTGACTCATCCAAATAGTGACTTTCTGGAAACCAACGATTCCAAACACATCCACCTTCACTAGGAGCGCCCCAGCCGTTGATGTTGCCATATCTATTTTTGTATCTACTTTTTGCTTGTTGATGCCAACTATCAATTATATTTTTACCCACTTTAGTCACTGCCAAAGGAGTTTGATGGAACTTTTGAGCTAAGTTTGATATGTAAGAAAATTTATATCGACGAACTAACAGTTCATAAACTAGTGTTGTACCCGATCTTGGGGGACCGACAATAAACACAACTGGGTTAGCAGGCTCTTTATCAACTTGATTAAGTAATTTTTTTTCGAGTGGCGAAAGCCCTGCCATACATAACGCCCTTACGCCCGTAATAAGTTTTCTTTTCATCTATTTTTTACCATACAGACACCACTGTATTCGTATTGTCTCAATCAATATCCAGATAATTTTTTTAGGTTTAGATAACTATTTTCTTGATATTCTATATACTATTTTATCAGGATATTCAGCTCAGAATTGTCTCTGTACCCAGTTTCCAATGGCCTCAACTAACCGATCACGATGATTTGGCTGCGAATAGATATGCGAAGCCTCATGAAAATAGACCTCCTCTAGTGCAGTAGTGGGTACATTCAACCCTCGAGCCAACTGGCCACAATGATTGTAGTAGTCTCCGGCACCTCCACTAAAAACCGCAAAAATTTTGACCCCGCGTTTTAAAACAGACTCATACGTACGCTTAACCTCTTTTTCTGAACGCCATCGCCGTAGACTAATGACAGAAGCAGACCCAGAATTACTGACGGAAGAACTTAAACTGCTCTTTTGAAGATCTAAATCCCTCTGTTTCTTGCGTTGAATTCGTCGCTTCCATTGCAACCAAGACCTAAAGTAGCGCAGACGCTTGAAGTAATGATTGGCATAATATGACAAAGTAACGGGGCTAAATCCGTCGAGAAAAATCAGCCCGGATACAGATTCACGCACTTCTGCAATCTCCAATGCATCATCAGCGCCAGAACACAACCCCACCAGTATGCAGTCGGACACCCCAAAATCGACCCGTAAATGCTCGAAGATTTCGTCAAAATCAAGCAATCTAGCCTCTTTGCCGGCAAGGTCACGACGAGGAGGACTATCGCCCTTGCCAGATTGATCAAGTCTAGCAGCAACAAAACCCTGTGAACTCATACGATTAGCAAGGTTGATACTCAACCGATAAGGTCCCACGTTATGCAAAAAACCAGAGTTCAAAATAATAACAGCTGTCTTATTGATATTTGCCGATGCAGGCTTGTGCTGAACAACAAACAACGGTGTAGTCTCGTTAATCCAATAGGGAGTTGTCGAAACCGAATCGATATCCATTAGAAGCATCCAGATACAGTAGATAAAAGTTTCGGCGCGAAGATAAGGGGTAGATCTTTCTTGGGCCAGTCACATTGATGGTTCACTTCACAAACAGTTGCCATAGAGAAAATTTCCTGCTGCTCCTTAGCCGGTTCAGTCGTGATGATTTGCACATCACAGGCTGGTATTGTGATATCTGGCAGTTGGAGAAAGGCATCTGCAAACCCTTTTGCAAGACCAACTTCGAAAAAACCGCTACGCTTTGGACGAACAACAAAAGGGTTATTCGTATGTTGAATGTCGTCACACACCTTGGTAGTCGGGCTCGGCCCAACAAATACATCGTACATCTCCCTGTTCGAAAGAAGCGGATCCCATAACACAAATGACTCAACCGAACGTTCCTTAAGCGCAATTAACGATAATCCCGCACCAAAGCGGATTGCAAATACCGAAACTGATGCTGCTTTTGAACGGGTAACAAGCTCGTCGTATCCATCTTGAATATTTTTGATCCAATCCTGCACCGATGTATTGTGCATCTGCGAACATGAATTACCGTCACCATCAAAATCAAATCGAAGTACATCGTACCCTCGCCTAGCAAGAGATTTTGTTACTTCACGGGCAACTCTATACGATCTGATCGCTTCACCAAAAACTGAAGGGACAATCAATACGGATTTACCTTGAACAAGACCTTGAGAAGGTGTGTAGTGACCAAAACAGGACCTATTTTGACCAAAATAAAACGGTTCTGAAATCATGTGAATCCTAATCTACTACGTAGACGATACCACCGTGAATTGTTGCGTTTCTCAGTCAACTCAATAACATGCTCTGCAAGCTCTTTAAGTGTTCCCAACATAAGCAACTTGAGATCCGGTTCAACATCTAGTCGCTCACTGATACTCTCCGCAAATCGTACAGCAAGAAGGGAGTCCCCACCCAGTTCGAAAAAATTATCCATTGTAGATACTGTGTCAATCTCAAGAAGTGACGTCCAGATAGCAGCAAGTTCGATTTCAGTCGGGGTCCCCGGTGGAGGCCCAACTGCATCGGTTGACTGTGTTATCGCTTGTGCTTCAAGTGATTTTTTGTCAACTTTGCCATTTGGCGTCATAGGCAATGAAGTAAGAAACACAAAATGATTTGGAATCATATGTACTGGAAGCAAGCTCGCAATGTGTTCGCGTAACGCGCCAGCAGTCGTATCTCCACAAATATATGCCACTATCCTTTTATCACCATTTGGAGTACTTACCAACACTATTGAAGACTGTTTTACGTTGGCCAACTTGTTGACCATACTTTCGATCTCTCCCAACTCGATCCTCATACCACGTAACTTCACTTGATCATCTTTGCGCCCAATATATTCGAGATTTCCTGCAGCAGTAATTTTACCGAAATCCCCCGATTTGTAGAGCAACGCTGATGCATCATCGTTTAGTGGATCCTGGATAAAACGCTCTGCAGTCAAATCAGGCCGGTTATGATAGCCTCTAGCGACTTGAACACCTGCTATCGCAATCTCGCCAACTTGCCCGATTTTCACCTGTTTATTCTCTTCATCAACAGTATATACACGCACGTTTGGCATGGGCCTGCCAATGGTTATTGATGGATAACAATCCTGCTTTTCGGCAGCAGTCGCAACTACAGTATTTTCAGTAGGGCCAAAAGAGTTAACAAAATGACGTCCATTCCCCCACTTCTCAATAATATCCGGGGTACAGCTCTCACCAGCAGAACCGATCTTCTTCAGCTCTGGCAGATCATCGCTAGAGGTCGCTGAAAGCACTGTCGGAGTAAGAACCACGGCCGTGATTCTCATTTTTCGAAGAAGATCATGCAACGCACGCCCGGCGCTTCGATCTTCGTTGTCAATCAGACAAAGTACGCCGCCCGCCACCCAAGTCATGAAAGCGTCACACACTGATGCATCAAAATTAATTGAGGCGAATTGCAGCACGCGGTCATTAGCGTTGATTTGATAAGAACGCGCTTCTGCAATAGCCATATTAACTATGCCCTTATGCTCAATCATCACACCTTTGGGGCGACCAGTCGAGCCAGAAGTGTAGATTACGTATGCCAAGGAAGAGGGTTTTAGTCCCGACTCGACAACATCAGCCGAACATTTTTCGATCTCCGACTGATGAGTATCAATCTGAAGGATAGGAGATGTAGTAGATGGCAAGCTATCTACTAGGGTACTAATAGTCAAAATGACCGAAAGATTGGCATCTTCAACCATATAACTCAATCGATCTGCTGGATAGTTAGGATCTAGTGGTACAAACGCTGCAGATGATTTTAATACCGCAAGCATTGCCAGCGGGAGATCAAGTGACGGATTTAGGAAGAGACCAATACGATCTTCTGTCGTGACTTCATATTGATTTCGCAAAAACCGTGCGAGTTGATTAGTACGAGACTCAAGCTCACTA
>CAZWUO010000242.1:0-4804 GCA_964636675.1 uncultured Ectothiorhodospiraceae bacterium | reverse complement strand
GTAGGGCGAAAAAAGTGGCTCCAGCAGTGGTGAAAATGAAACGTCAACAGACCCTGGTTTTAAAAAAATATTAAGCGACCGCAAATGGATGAGTAATTTAATGAAATATCTGTTGCTGTTTCTGAGTCTTTGTATCTCTCCTTGCAGCGTATTGGCTGAACAAAGCAAAAATCCAATATTACCAAACAATTCGTCAGAATTATCCAGCTCTCCGAGAGAATTGCCAAATCAACCAGCGGAGTTACCAAGCAGTCCAATAGACATCAATATGAGTCTATTCAAGGTAACACTGGCTTTAGGCTTTGTCGTGCTGGCTATTTTTTTCTCTGCTTGGTTGTTTCGGCGTTTTGCAAGCCTTCCAAGTGTTAAAAATGATGCGTTATCCGTCGTCGGCGGACTGTCTTTAGGTAATCGTGAACGCATTGTTTTATTGCAAGTGGGAGAGGAACAAATTCTTCTTGGGGTAACCCCTGGCAAGTTGGAAACATTACATATTTTAGAGAAACCATTGGATATTTCTAAGTCAGACAGCATTGAGAAAGAGCAGTTCTCGCGCAAGCTACAAAAAGCAGTTAACCAGTGGAGAAAAAAATGACATATCGCTTGCTATTTTTCATTGGCATAGTCGTGTTGTCATTTTATACCATTCCGGTGCATGCTGCTGATCCAGGTATTCCGGCTTTTTCGGTTTCCACGGAAGCGGATGGTGGGCAAACTTATACGCTCACTTTGCAAATACTCGCCCTGATGACGGTATTGAGCTTGCTACCAGCAGGTTTGCTCATGTTAACGGCTTTTGCACGCATCATTATTGTATTATCGATTTTGAAGCAGGCAATAGGTTTAATGCAAGCACCTTCTAGCCAGGTGATGATTGGATTGGCCTTGTTTCTTACATTTTTTATTATGGCTCCGGTATTTGAAAAAGTTTATGATGATGCTGTATTGCCGTATATTGAAGAAAAAATTGAAATTCAAGAAGCGTTTAAAATTGCACAAGGTCCTTTTCGAGATTTCATGTTGGCACAAACGCGTGAATCGGATTTAATAATGTTTGCGCAGATTTCAGGAGAAAAAGAATTTCAGTCCTCTGCTGAAGTCCCTTTTAAATTGTTAATACCTTCATTTATAACCAGCGAACTGAAAACCGCATTTCAAATGGGTTTCATGATTTACATTCCTTTTTTAGTTATCGATTTAGTGGTTGCCAGTGTGTTGATGGCAATGGGTATGATGATGCTTTCTCCGATGATGATTTCATTACCGTTCAAAATTATGTTGTTTGTATTAGTCGATGGCTGGACCTTAATTATGGGAACGCTGGCATCCAGTTTTTATGTATAAATGTTTAATACTACACAATCTTCGGAATTTTCTGCGTAGCATCTGTAATTATGTAGGGAGGAATTATGACACCTGAAATGGTTTTAGATATATTTAGATCGACACTTGTGGTTATTATGATATTAGTGAGTATTATTTTACTACCCGCATTGGCGGTAGGTTTGTTGGTCGCCATGTTTCAGGCAGCGACTTCGATTAATGAGATGACCTTAAGTTTTATTCCAAAGTTAATGGTTACGCTTATTACATTGATGTTGGCCGGTCCCTATATGATGACACTCATACTTACGTATATAAAAAAAACATTTACTGATATTCCTTTCCTAATAGGCTGAGTGTCATTGTATGCTATTCACAGGCGCCGAAATTAGTGCAATAGTGGGTAGTTATTTATGGCCGTTTGTCAGAATTGCCGCGATGATTACGGCGATGCCTGTTTTTAGCTCTAGCTTTATTCCAGGTAAGGTTCGTTTATCCCTTGCCATCGGAATTACGCTAGCCGTGGCGCCCATTATTCCACCTGTTCCAGAAATTGATGCCTTAAGTTTGCCCGGTTTTTTTGTGATTCTTAATCAAATGTTGATCGGTATTATTATGGGATTTATTTTTCACTTGGTATTCAGCGCTTTTGTAATAGGTGGGCAAATAATCGCGATGCAAATGGGCTTGGGGTTTTCCACAATGATTGATCCAATCAATGGATCACAGGCCCCGGTGTTGTCGATGTTTTACGTCTTAATGATTAGCTTGTTTTTCGTTGTACTTGATGGGCATCTTGCATTGATTGGTTTGCTCGCCAAAAGTTTTTTCTCTATGCCTATTGGCATAGGCACGGTAGGTACAAATGATTTTTGGCAAATGGTGTTGTGGGGCGCTGAAATGTTTGAGGGTGCGGTATTAGTTTCACTTCCCGCAGTGACTGCGTTATTTTTGGTTAATATGGCTTTAGGGATAATGGGTAGGGCCGCGCCACAACTTAATATATTTGCTGTAGGATTCACCGTAACCATCATTGCCGGTTTCTATGTTTTGTTTGCTTCTTTGCCAGTGATATTGGCACAATTCGAGTTGTTGATGACCGCAGCATTTTCTGTCATTAAGAATATCGTGGGTATCATGTAGTAATGGCAGAGAATAAGGACGGCCAAGACAAGTCGGAACAACCCACAGGTAAAAAAATCAATGATGCGCGTGAAAAAGGTCAAGTTACTCGATCACGTGAATTAAGTACTTTGGTCATGATGGTTCTCTCTGCAGCTACGCTTATTATGATAGGCGGTGATATTATTGGTGGCTTGATGCAGATCCTGGAATCAAGCTTCACCGTCGAACGTGCTAAGTTATTTGATACGCAAACAATGATTTTCGCGGCCAGGGATTACATCATTGAAGGAATGTGGGTTATCGCTCCATTTTTTGGCGTGATGATTATTGGCGCCATTTTATCGGCACTTCCTGTTGGTGGAATGAATTTTAGTATGAAAGCCATGGCGCCAAAGCCAAGTAAGTTAAATCCGCTATCGGGTTTGAAGCGAATTTTCGGCCGCAAAGGCCTTGTAGAATTATTGAAAGCAATTGGCAAGGTTACTGTTATTGGTTTTGTCGCAGTCGTTATTTTGTCTGCAAAGGCTGATATTTTTATTAAAGTAGGTTACCAGGATGTTTTTGTAGCACTGGAAACCGTAGGTTCCGAGTTGGTCTGGATTTTTCTTCTAATGAGTCTCAGTTTAATTGTCATTTCTTTAATCGATGTGCCATTTCAGTTGTATGACGCAAAACAGCAATTGATGATGACCAAACAAGAAGTTAAAGATGAAGGTAAACAACAAGAAGGGAGTCCAGAGACCAAGGCTAGAATTCGTCAGGCGCAACGGCAAATGGCGCAACGGCGTATGATGGAAAATGTACCGGAAGCAGATGTTATTATTACTAATCCAACACACTACGCGGTTGCTGTAAAATATGATACTCGTACTGCGAGTGCACCAAGGGTGGTTGCAAAAGGTGCCGATGTTGTCGCTGCTCGCATTAAAGAAATTGCGCAAGAACACCAGGTACCGATATTGTCTTCACCGGCGTTAGCACGCGCAATCTACTATCATACGGAGCTAGAAGATGAAATACCTGCTGGCCTTTATGAGGCAGTGGCAAAAATTTTAGCTTACATTTATCAATTGAAAACCAAACCTGGTACAGATTTTTCAAAGCCTTTAATACTTGAAGATGTTTCTATTCCTGAAGATCTTAGAAGAGATCATTAAAGACTGGTAAATATTGTTTTATCGCTCAGGATCGTAAGTTAAATGAGTTAGAGGTTTTGAGCATATATGGCAGGATTAAGCGCAGGTCAGCTTACGTTTTCCCGAGGCTTTAATTTTGTATTAAAAAGTGGACTTGGCATTCCATTAGTTCTTCTGATTATGCTATCTATGTTGGTTTTGCCCCTGCCGCCTTTTCTTCTCGATGTATTTTTTACTTTTGGCATATCACTTTCTTTAGTTATTCTGCTCGCAAGCATCTACGTTAACAGGCCATTAGATTTTTCCGTGTTTCCGACCATGTTGTTGTTTGCAACTTTGCTGCGTCTTGCGTTGAATATTGCTTCGACGCGAGTGGTACTATTAGAAGGTCATACCGGAACAGGTGCCGCAGGTGAAGTCATAGAGGCCTTTGGTGAATTTGTTATTGGAGGAAATTACGCAGTAGGCATCGTGGTTTTTTCGATCTTGGTGATTATTAACTTTATCGTTGTTACCAAAGGTGCGGGTCGCATATCTGAAGTAACGGCGCGTTTTACCTTGGACGCGATGCCGGGCAAACAAATGGCGATCGATGCTGATTTAAATGCTGGGCTTCTTACGCAAGAACAAGCGCAAGAAAGAAGAGAAGAAATTGTTAAGGAAGCCGATTTTTATGGTTCCATGGATGGAGCGAGTAAATTTGTTCGTGGTGATGCCATCGCTGGTATATTAATACTCCTGATCAACTTGATTGGCGGACTGACGATTGGCATGTTGCAGCATGATATGTCATTTGCAGATGCGTCACATAATTTTACTTTGTTGACCATTGGTGATGGACTCGTGGCACAAATTCCTTCGCTATTGCTGTCCACTGCAGCGGCTATTATTGTTACCCGTGTTTCTTCCACCATGGATCTTGGTACGCAGATTTCTAGCCAGTTGTTTGCTACGCCGAAAACCCTGGGGATAACCGGTGGCGTTTTAGGTGTTATGGGAGTGATTCCAGGAATGCCTAATTTCGTATTCTTACTCTTAGCCCTGGGCTGTGGTTTAGGGGCTTATTACTTGGCACGCAGTAGAGCTGTCGCCTTATCTCAAGAAGAGGCGGCACCGGTTGCGCAGGAAGCATCAGAAGCGCCGAAAGAATTGAGTTGGGATGACGTGGTTCCTGTAGACCTGATTGGCTTAGAAGTCGGTTACCGCTTGATTCCCTTGGT
>CAZWUO010000241.1:0-4825 GCA_964636675.1 uncultured Ectothiorhodospiraceae bacterium | reverse complement strand
GCGTAGCGCATCCACCGTTTATTTACACCAGTCCAAAGAAATCGTGGGTTCTTGCCGTTATTGTAGGGTGGATAAGCGCAGCGCATCCACCGTTTATCTACACCAGTTCAAAGAAATCGTGGGTTCTTGCGGTTATTGTAAGGTGGATAAGCGCAGCGCATCCACCATTTATTTACACAAGTTCAAAGACATGGTGGGCTTTCTGGTTTTTTTATTCCAAAACGAGTTTTGATGTTGCTGATAAAGCTGTTGCCATCCGCTGCATCTTGGTATTTTAGATAATGCATAATGTCTTGCTTGGCATCGTGAATAATTGATTCGCGATCAAGGCCCTCGAGTATTTCTTTGACTGCGGATTTAGGGCCTTTTTCTCCCCATGACTTGCCTTGAATTAAATAGACCCTGGCGGCTTGCCCAACCACAAACGTACAATAATAAGCAACGGCTCCTTGACCCGCAGCGGTTACCAGTGTGGAAACACCGGCGCTACTAATCTTCAATACAGAAGAAGCAATATTCACCGCCCAGACAGTCGCAATTAACGCAAGCATCTGTGAGCCAATGGCTTTCAGCAACGCACGGGCTTCACTTTTATTCAGCGCTAAACCATAAATTCGGCTGAGATGCACCACCATGCTTGCATCCATTAACGCCGCTGCAACCAGATCGGTGATGGGCACAGGATTCGCTGCCACCGCGACGCCCTTGGTGAGGGAGTAGTTTTTAATCACTTTGTCGGCGGTTATTTGCCGTGTTTGCAATATCTGCTCACAGACTTGGTCGGTTAACACGCCCGCAAACAAGCTCGCATTGAGTGCCGATAATGTGTGCCCTTCAGTATTTAATACTTCCGAAAGTCGGGTTTTAAGCACGCCGACATCGGGTTGAATGACACGTGTCCCGATTTTTTCCACGCCATTTTCGTCGACTTGAATGGTTTTTTGCTCTTTGCTTTTTGAGCAGGTCATTATTATATTTCGCGGATCAATAAAATCCTGAATATGTTGCTCTAGCGATTTTCTGATTTGCTGGCGTTCAGCGCGGGAATAACGATCCGCCTTATTGAAAATGATCAGAATCGGCCGTTGATGTTTGGCAATTGATTTTAGGGCTTGTTTTTCGATATAGGTGAAGTCACTATCAACCACAAACAAGATAAGATCACTACGCGTGGCAACGTCATACGCGAGTTTTTCCCGCGCTTCACCGCCTACTTCGTTGATACCAGGTGTGTCTATGAGTTGCACATCTCCGACGTTAACCGTTGGCCAGGTTTGCATTGCGATGTTTTGCGTTTCGCCGTGTATGGGGCTGGTCTCAAAGTGTTTGTGTCCGAGCAAAGCATTCAACAATGATGATTTACCAACGCTTACTCGGCCAATCGTCGTAATATGAATTTGTCCCTGTTTCAGCTTGCGCAGCATGGACTCAAGTTGCAGGTAGTCTTCCGTTAGGCCATAACGAATATTTTTAGGTACGTGTTTGTCACTCACCAAGGCTTGCAAACTTTGCTTGGCAAGATCGATATGAGATTTTCTGCTAAGCTTCGTTACGCTGGAGTTTTTTAAAATTTCTTTTCGCTTGAAGCGCAGTTTTGATGAAACCCTTTGTACGTGATTCCAAATCTTCACTCAATGTCTCCTGAAAAACTTTAGCCGCCACCGCAGGTCGGATATCGCCACGGCTTTCGTGGGTGCGAATAATGGATTTACCTAAGGTGTCGAAAATTAACCCGTAGGCCACCGCATGGATTAGTCCACCGGTAATGGTACCAATGCCGGGAAATGCTTTGAACACATTCCCAATAATGGCTAGAATTATCGGGAATTTTTTGCCGACATGGCTTTGTATGAGTTTTAAAAATTTATCGACGTCAAACTCTCGCGCAGGTACTTCGTATATATCGCAGAGGGCTTTCACCATGCTTGTCCCCAAGTAGGCTTGAACGATAATATCCGTACCGGGGCTGACGGCGGCAACTGCACCAATCAGTGCTTTTCTTGTATACTGTTGTACCACTTCTTCGGCTTGCTGTTTTTTATGGTCTCGTTCAGCTTGGTTTAAATAGCTCTCAGCGAGCACAAAAACAGATGCGTCGCGCAAATTTTCCAAGCTCGCAGCACTATTGTCTATCGTGAGCTGGACTGCTTTAGTGAGTGCATTGACTTGTGGTGGTGTTGGCAGCGTTAAGGTTTCTTCCTCTCCTTCGGGCGAAATTCTAATGACGGTTTCAGTACCATTTGTTTGAATGCTAACGATGTCTGCAACAATGTTTTTAGGCGCATTTTTAAGCTTGCCCTGGTCTCTATTTTTGACTTTTTTTTCAGCCTTGTGTTCAACATTCTTTGCGGCATTCTTTGTAATATTTTTTCCAATATTGTTTTCAGTAATATCTTTAGCATAGTCGTTGCTGAGGCGTTCACGAATTTTACGTTTGATTTTGTGGAGTTCTATATCGTTATAGTGGTCGCTTTTATTGAGCGCGATGATGGTCGGTTTATTGAGCGCGAGCAAGGCATTGATTTCTTGAAATTGGTTGCGATTCAAATCGCCGTCACATACGTAAATAACAATATGCGCGCGTGTTGCTTCATCCAGTCCGAGTTCTTTACTCAAAAATTTATTTGCCTGAGCACTGCCCGGAACATCTGAAATGATTAATTGATCGTTGGCTTTGCTTTTCCAGACATAATGTTTAATTTCAGTGGTGGAGCCACCAATAGCGCTAATGCTTGGTTTAGCATCGGGTAGCATCGCAGAAATGATGGAGCTTTTACCCATATTGACTTCACCAAAAAAGCTAATATAGATTCTGCCTTCGGCACGTCGCACCTTTAGGTCTTCAATAATATCTTCGACGGCTTCGATATCGACGCCTGCTTCAGAGGCTTTTAATATGCGTTCGTTCAGGGCTTCTTCTTGATTAAGATCAAGGGCCGATGCTGCTTGTTTGGTTTTCGATTTGCGCGGAAAAAAGAGACGTAAAATAATCCAGGTGCAAAGCAAACCTAAGCTACCAAAGACGAGGAAAAGAGTGGTCATGACCCAGGTTGGAAGTTCTTGCAGTTGTTGCCAGGTCGATAGTGCCGATTCGGTAATGAATAATAGCGAAGCCGAGGCAATGAGGAACAAAAACGCAAATCCGAAACCGATTAATATGCGTAGTTTTTGATTAATAATAGCTCTCCCCGTCGTCCCATTATTTTTAACTGGTAACCATAACGTTATCGCGATTTTATGTCCAGTCGCCATTTCTGGTTTGCGCTGAGGGGGGGAAGGTAAGTGATTGTTAATTGTAAGTAAAGTGTTTTGGCGTTGTGCGCAAAGAATAGCCTTAGCGGGGTACTTGGATCAAGACTTGAGGCTCGACTATGCCGGATAACATCTTTTTTATAAGGTTTATTTTTCTCGCCTTAAGTGCTGGTAGCACGCAAAATACAATCCATAACCCAAGATGTTTGGGCCGCATCAGCGGCCAGCGAAGGGTGTCTTGTTTGCTGTAACAAGTGCTTGCTCATGTTGGCTACGTGATCGTATTGTATGTGCTTGGGATGGTCGATGAGCAGGGTTTCATTCTTTTCTTCGGCGGATAAGGTAATCGGTGCTTGCATAAAAACCGAGAATTTTATTTCGCCTTTTTCTCCAATAATACTGACTTTGTCTTCGTGGCTATGCGTTGCAAAGTTCCAGCATCCTGAACCCAGTGCGCCGTTTGCAAACATCCATTGGGCGGTGACGGCATCTTCGGCGGGATAAAGTCCTTGTTGATTTAAGCTAAGACCGCAAGCATGGGTGATATCGCCGACTAGCCATTGGAATAGGTTAATTCCATGGCAGGCAAGATCCACAAAATAACCACCACCGGAAATCTGTGGTTGGGTTCGCCAGTGGGTTTTGCGTTCGAGGTCAATGCGATGGGGTGGTTTATAAAGCTGCCAATTGACCATCCGAATTTTTCCCAGATAACCATTCTCTATCCATTCCTTGATTTGCTTAAAACGCGGCAAGGATCGCCGATAATAAGCAACAAACAGAGGCAGGTTTTTATCCGCGAAAGCATTTTGCATTATTTGGCACTCGCGATAATTCAGTGCCATGGGCTTTTCCACACAACACGGTTTTCCGGCTGCCGCAACTTTTAACGCAATTTCTTGGTGGCTGGCAGGAGGGGTTGCAATATAAACTGCATCAACATGCTCATCAGCGATAAGGGCGTCTACACTCGTATAATATTGTTTGACGCCGTGTCTCGCAGCATAATCTTTTGCAAGTGCAGAATTTCGACGCATTACCGCCACTAATTCAGTGTTAGGTGCCAAATAAAAAGCAGGGCCGCTTTTTACTTCAGTAACGGCTCCGCAACCAATGATTCCCCAGCGTATTTTGTTTTCCAATTTATAGTACCCTAATACATTTGATAAACATTATAATAGCTTTGGTAACACATTTCGCACATATTAAGTTTTGGATTTTTGGGCTTTGCTGCAGAGCATGCGGGTCAAGGGTTTGCTTTGCCGATGCAATACACCAAGTATTTATGGAGCTGGCCGGAGAAATTTCTCGCAAAGGCAAAAGAATCCCAGGTAAGGTTTTATTTGTTAGTCGACACCCAGGATGACTATGTACAAGCTCGCTGTAGACGGCATTATTACAGACTATATTGAACGACTGGGGGTTACCGAAAAATCCAAATCGATGGCAATCGATGGGGTCACAATCGATGGGGTCAGACTCGATTGATTTTTAATAATTTTTAGATTTTAAATCTCTTCCTCGCGCTTCCGTCACTATTTCGCGAGCAGTTAATCTTGCAATATTCTTTAAT
>CAZWUO010000240.1:0-4832 GCA_964636675.1 uncultured Ectothiorhodospiraceae bacterium | reverse complement strand
GCTTCCGGTACATAAATCATCGATCCATCTTGCATGCGATACGCTACGCCTGCACGCATGCCTTCGCCCTGACCGATCTCGCCGCTGGATTTATAGTGCTCGATTTTTTCGCCTTGTTTGACGATCATTTCCATGTTCGCCTGTCCCGCATTTTTAATCACCGTGACATTCTCAGCGACAAAGGGATTGAGTGGGTTCTGCGCAATCGTTATCAGCAACGCCGCGATCACGACTAAAAACACATCCACCAGGTTGGCGACAGAGAGCATAGGATTCAGCGCTTCGTCTTCATCTAACAACAGTTTCATAGCTGCGTCTCTTTTTGACTCAAACAAGTTTGCAGATCATTCAACTCACCCACAAACCAACGTTTTTTAACGCTGGCTGTCCAGAAGGTGATGGAGGCCGTCATCAGTCCAAAAATCACCGCAGCAAACGCGATCACCAAATTTTCACTAATGCCCTGGATATTGCCATCGGCCAGCGCTTTCAATGCCGGCCCCATCGGAATCATGGTGGCCACCAAACCCAGCATCGGCGCGATACGGGTAACAATGCGTTGTTTTTCGAGTTCTTTAAGCGCGAATATTTCAAGATCCGTCAGCGTCTTGTCAGCGTTATTCTGGTAGTGGCTGAACAGCCGATAGCCTTGCACGGGGCGCGGTCGCATCGCGGGTTTTTCACCCGCCAAGCAGCGAATCGCTTGCTGATAGCGGTCGTCGTTACGTTTTCTTTGCAGATACTGGGCGCTAAAACAACCGAGAATGAAAAAAGCATAAAAAAATAACACGGTAATCACCAGCAATACCGGCGGCAGTAATAAACCTGAAACCTGGTACATCAATAGTTCAATCTGCGCAATGTTCATATTTTTATTCCTTGGCTTAAGTGCTGCTCTCAAACAGTCAGTGCTAAATAAAAAACCCGACTCCCCGCGCATTTGGGTTGCGCATTTGGGGAAAGGACGGCCACCATTGAGAGAAGAAAAATAGCAGCCGTTGTTGAGGACATGAAGAGTCGGGATAAAATCGTTTACAAGCTTCCGTTTACCAACCATCATTTATAAATTCTGGTAACGAAACTTGAGCATGCCGCTGGTACCTGCCGCATCATAAAAGCTTAACATTTGCAGCTTGTATTGCACCGAACCCGTGTCAATAATGTAGACACGATAGTTAGGCCACAGTTTGCTGTTAGCCTCAAGATTATAGGCATACCAGCTATTGTCTTTGAACACTCCGCCGGCGCTATCTTGTCCGTACATAGCACTAATATCTGTTCCGCTCGTATTGACCGTGCCACTCACATAGTTGACGATATCCGTTGTTTCAAACGAACCAAAAGCCCCGCCACTGCCGCTGCCCGATACACCGCCGTTCGTCCAGATATTCCAAGACTGAGCCACGACTTCCACTTTGATATCCCAGTCAGTGGCAGCGGTGCTACAGTCCACTTGTGCGACGCTATCGATATCAAAACACCGGCTACCCCCTGCTGCACCAATGGCGGCTGTCCATGCCGTTGCTGTGCTTGAAAATTCACTATCCGCAGTACCTTGGATGAACAAATCCAAGGTGATATCGCGAGTGGTTTGCACGATATGGGTGACATTGAATTTGGCGTAGCTATCGGCTGTCGCCGACTTTATCAGCCACCATAAATCCGCATTGGCGGAAACAACATGGGTAGGCGGGCCAGCATAAAGCCACCAGCCATCGCTGCTGCCATCACCTTTGATATAAGGAATATTGCGATCCTCCACCAAGGCGAGACCATTGATACTCGTCACACCATTGAGTGTCGCCAACTCGCTGGTCGCACTCGCATTGAGAAAAACCGAATTATCGGGATCACCCTTGACGTCATAAAAATCATCTTGAGCAGCGGCAAGCACACCGGTAACACTGCCGGGTCCTGCAACGCCGCCGTTTAATTTGATGCTCGTCCGCTTAAAAGCGATGTGCCAATCACTGGATGTCGCTGCCTCGGCATCGCTCAACTCAACAACGGCTTTCGTCGCCAAATTAAAATAAGTATATTTGTTCGCGGGGTCATCCGCCGCCGCACCCCGACCACCCGCCGTGGCATTGATGGTAATCGCATTGTCCTGCTTGGCCGAGCCTTCGTTCGGATCGAGATCATTACCATTGCTACCACCGCCACACCCCACTAACGTACCCAACATAATGGGGATAAATGCAAAATTCAGTAAGCTTGGTTTAATTACTTGCATCTTTTATTCTCCTTTTATAAAACATTAAATGGTTTAACAAACTATGCAGAGCAGAGCACACGAGCATACGCGGGAGGGATCGCAGCTGGATTTTTTGCACTCCGCTCTGCATAACTTGCTGTTGAAAAATAGAACTAGATTCAACCATCGACACGCACTCCGAAATAAACCAAACGACCGGCCATGGGGCGGTTGTCATTAATAACGTTCGGATCACGATGTTGATCGCTAAGATTATCGATGCCGCCAAACACCTTAAACCCATTGCCAAGCGCCTGGGTGAGTTTCAAATCCCAGGTATTCCAAGCCGGAGATTGCAGCTGGTTATCCGCGTCAAAAAATTCCTTGCTCTGATAGACACTGCGTAGGGTTAATAATGTGCCCCATGCCTTGTTCTCCCAATCGACCCCCCACTTGATCTGGTGACGCGGCCGTTGCTTCAGCGTTTTGCGTGTATCGCGATCTTTGGCATCGAGCAGGGTGTAACCGCCTTTGAACGCAAAACGGCCTAGGTACAGGTTGCCGCTGAGCTCGACACCTTGGGTCAGAGCGCGCGCAAAATTCTGGTAATCAAAAATATTCAGCCCGGCCTGCGCTGATTTATCTGGATTGATACGGGTGTCGATAAGGTTTTTTATGCGATTGTGAAACAGCGTGAGATCGACACGAAAGTCACCCGGACGCGCGAACTCTATGCCTAACTGATAACTGTCGGAGCGCTCCGGCTGTAGCGCATCACTGCCGAGGATCATGTAACCTAATTGGCTGTGATCGAATACAAAAAAACGTTCTTTGAGATTCGGCACTCGGTAACCCCGACCCACGCCGATGCGCACATTCGTCGTGACATCGTCAAACCAATCTGGGCTAAACATCGCGTTGATCTTAGGCGCCGCATAAAAGCCAAAATCGCTGTCGTCTTGCAGCCGAATACCCGGTACGATTTCCCATTGCTCGCCGATGAAAATATCGTCTTGCAGATAAGCTTCGGTGTTGCGCTGCTGCGCGCCAGCCACCTCGATGGCGCGGGTCTCACCCACCCTGTCCTGATACTGATCCAGCGTTGCCTGACCCAGTAACAGCCCCGAGGTGAAAACATGGTGTTTGCCCCAAGGCTGATCCCATTGCAACTCGGCACGGTAAAGATCGATTTGTGCGTTACGTTCCTGCTCCACGACAGGTGTTGCAATGGCATCTTGCTGGGTAACATCACGCCAGGTATCTTGTAACACCCAGCCACGCAAACGTCCGCCGCTCGGTAACACATGTACCGCCCCTGCCGTGGTATGCAGCCGCCGCGCATTTTCATTTTTTTTCAGCTTGATCTCGCCAACACCGGGCGCAAAGCTCGAGATATTGTTACTGATATCCTCGCGGTAATAGCGCGGTGTTATATAGATTTCGGTATGGTCATCGGGCGTCCAGGCTAGACGCAGATCGAGATTGCTTTTGCGGCCTGACTCACCTTCTGAACGAAAGGTGTTGGGGTCGAGGGTGTAACCCTTCTTGGCGCGCAAATCCGCATTGAGTTGCAGATAACCACTGGCACGCTTGATGGCCAAGTTTGCCGCGAGACGACGAGCAACCCTATCACTGGAATTACCACTCAGATTTTTGCTACCGTAACTACCGCCATCGACCGTCAGACTATACGTCAGTGCGCGTAGCGGTTTCCGCGTGATGACATTAATCACGCCCCCCATCGCATTACTGCCATAAAGCGCAGAGGTCGCGCCTTTAACGATCTCAATGCGCTCAATATCCGCGGTGCCGATCTGGCTGAGATCGACCGTGGAACCGGTGCTCGGGGTAATGGGTTCGCCATCGAGTACTACCAATACTCGATCCGCATTAAAGCCTTGCAGCCAAACCTCGAAACCACTCTTGCCGAGGATAGGTTTGAGCAACAGACCTGGCACATCTTCCAATGCCTCTTTCAGATCACGCGCGTGGGTCTTTGCAATTTCCTCGCGACTGACCACTGCGGTACGCACCGGCGCTTCAAGCAGCAATTTTTCAGTGCGGGTGCCGGTAATAACCACTTCGCGTAATTCAACCACAGCGTTGGAAGACTTCTCCCTAGAGATCTCTTCCGCAGCCACTGGCTTAAACGACACCAGGATGAATACCCATGTAAATCGCGTTAGCGGAGCCAAACGGCCCATAAAAAAACCTCCTCAAAAATACCCAAACCATTATTTTCTGGCTGGCTACCTTTGCTGGGAGGCATGGGTGGCTGGCTTTGTTCTATCTATTTTGTCAGAATCAATTTCCCTTTACTGGTGATCCGCAAGCGGTACTCTTCGCCAGCGTGCTCAATCACAAGTTCACGCGAGCCTGCAAATAAAACATCACTGCGCATGCGTGGCATCATGGGGATATCACCGGATTGTGATACCCCCGTAACCCGAGGGGAGGAAACTTTTGGCTTATCATTCTTATTCATCTGCTAAACTATTCATCTGTTAACTTCATCTCTATAAAACCTTGCTCAATGCAGGCAGTGCATTCGATACACTCCGTGCCAAACTGCGGTAATTCAGTACGCTGCACTATGCTCATGCGGTCAGCACAGGAAAGCAGCACCAAGCGCTTAAAC
>CAZWUO010000239.1:0-4841 GCA_964636675.1 uncultured Ectothiorhodospiraceae bacterium | reverse complement strand
GCTCTTCACACTTATAAGCGCACTCTGCATGCCGTCCAACTGCGGATTCTAGGATTATTGCTATAAATGATAGGGGTGGGTGGGTGAAACAAATATATGTTGCATCTGATGTGGTAAACGCACGAATTATCTACGATATGTTAATGAGTGCAGGCATAGAAGCTTGCATCAAAGGCGAGTCTTTGTCAGGGGCCGCGGGTGATTTGCCGGTTAATTTATTCCCCACTATTTGGGTCATTGATGACCAGGATGAGGATAAAGCCTTGAGCTTAGTTGAGGATTTCGAGAGTTTGCGTCCGGCGGATCAAATGTTTGATAGTGTGTGGGTTTGTCCGGGTTGCACGGAGATAATCGAAGCGCAGTTTACCCAGTGTTGGAGCTGTGGTTATCATCGAGCTCGGTTATAAAATGCTAAATTCCGCAGCGGTTCTAGCTTTTATGCGATGGCCTTTTTTCAGTGGTGATTGCAACGAGTTTGGATGTGGTTTTTTTTGCATCATCTATATTGCTTTCAGCGCGGGTAAATAAGCTCGTTTCATCGTCTGCATCACTTGGATAGGTGGCAACACCCACGCGAACGGCGATAGGAAGCGATTTGCCATCGCCAATGTTAATGGGGTTTTGAGTGATCGCGCTAATAATTCGCTCTTTTGTTTCGTTGCCACCCTGTTCATCGCTTTCTGACAAGATGATCGCAAATTTATCCGCATTATATCTCGCCGTAATATCCGTAGGTCGTATGGTATTTGTGATTTGAATGGCGACAGAGCACAAGACGGAATCGCCTACCAGTCGACCATAAGTTTTATTGACTCGTCGAAAATTAACGATATCAATGAGTAGCAGAGAAAAATGTCGTTTGTAACGTTTTGCGCGTTGAATTTCCACGTTAATTTCATGGTGAAATTTTCTGCTTTCATATAAGCCGGTGAGGGTATCGTGTATCGATAAATAATCGAGATCACTTTGCACCTTGGAAAATTTTTCGGCCATCCCGTTAAATGCTTCAGCGAGATGTCCAAGCTCATCATTATTTTTTGGATTAATGCGACTATTGAGATCACCTTCACGAAATTTTTTAATGGTTTGTTCCAGTCTGCGAATAGGTTCTAAGACGGTTTGACCCAGTGCAAATGCCTCGAAGATGGCTAAAATTATCCCCAGACTCAAGATCAGTATGAGCAAGGAGATTGAGCGCCATTCTTCTTCTTGCGCTGCAAAACGAATTTCTCCAATGCGGTTTCTGGATGAATTTTGCAGCTCATCAATGATGGCTATGCTTTGTGATAAATAGCGGCTGAATTCATTTATTTTGCGATCCATTAATTTTTTTTGTGCGGTAGTTGCTTCCTTGGTGAGCAAGGAATTGCCGAGAGATCTCGCTGTATTCCAGGTATTTCGCGCGGTGGAAAGTAAGCCTTGCTCGTGCGGGAGTAATTGAATCGAGGATTGTATATTTTCGAATGTACGTTCTGTTTCGACGGCCAAGCGAATGAATACTTCGCGATCGCTGGCTTCGCCCCGGTTCATATATTGAACAAAAGGTAGCTCGGTTTGAATGAGTTGGTTTTTCAGTTTTCCGGTTAGGATAATATTTTGCACGGGTGTGCCTGCCACATGTTCGAGAGCATCGGTAGAGCTGTGAATCGATTTTATCGCGCTTAATAACAGCACAATAACGGGTATTAGCATTAATCCTACGCTCGCGAATATCCTGGTTTTTAGTGATATACGAGATTTTGGAAGACTGCTCATACGATTGTTTTCCTTTTTCCTGCTAATTGTTCTACAAGCGAGCCTGATTTAGATGGCCGTAGCGAGAAATAGAGTTCATTTTTTTGATCATTTGAGGCGAACATTGGGCATGTTTAGGTCGAGGAGTGTCGTTTGGTTATTCCAAATAAGCAACGAGCAACGCCGGGTGGCGATTTTTCAGGCACAATCCGAAGGGCTGGGACGCTTTGTATCAGTATCCAAAACACTCGCTGCACTCGCGGGGCAGGCTCTCGCTTATTTGGAACAACCAAACCGCTCTCCTTCTGCCTTGTTATAGTGGTGTAAGTAGTTATCGGTGTATTTGGCGTTAAATTTAAGAAATCGTGCTGAAGTCGTTAGATCGGTGATTTATTGCCACTAACAGGGCGCGGATCGGCAGGTTTGCATATGGCGTATTTGTCGCAGATTTTTTTTTTGGTTAGCGCTTTATTGAGACTCAACTGTGTGCAGGCGTTAGGGGTGAAATTCCACCGCTATCGCTCTCGAGGTGCATGATTCATTAAGAGACGCATCAAAATAGCAAATACGCCCGATCACAAACCCTTCGGTTAAATCACGTAACTCGATTTTAGTGCGGCTGGTGCGTACGTCTCTACAGGTGACTTCTAGCTTGCTGTTAAATCTGCACTCGACCTTACCTGTAGAGATGCAATTTGTGAGTACCGCAGCTTCTGCACCGCAACGATAGCGGAACATGAACCCTAGATCATCATCATCTACGGCGATTTCATCGCGAATAAAAAAATCAAAAGTATGTTCTTGAGAGGTATTCCCTTTGGTTGTCCATTGAACACTGAATAGGTCGTCGGGTGGTAAGGCGGTTATGAATTTGCGATTAGTGTCATTATTGGAGCGAGCTGATATTTCAAAAGTATCTAATTCAGGCCCTGTGCTGAGTTGCCCTGCGCCGCATCCGGAAAGCAATAGAATTGCGCATAACAATAGTAATAAAGGTGTCAGTCTCATTGAATCCTCGCCTCTTAGGATGCGGGAGCATTTTAAAGCCCTGCCAACTATCGAGTTGTTACATTAGCTGGATTCACTTTCAGGGGAATACGGGTTCAGTCGTTAATTGTACCGTTGTAGCGAGTTGTTACACGGTGTTAGCGGTCAACGATAGAACTTCAGTTTAACAATAGCACTTTACTTGACTAAAATTAAGCGGAAATGAACACATGCTGAACGCGAGCTGACTGCTAATGTTTGGTCTCGGGTCAATTGATGGCCTACGTTGTTATTCCTCGAAGTTTCTCGTCAGTTCCGGGGAATCGCTGGTAAGCCCCATCGCTTGACGGATGATGCTGTGTTTAATCGGAGAAAGTTTGTTGGTTAAACTTAAGCCTGAGTTTCGTAATGAAATTAAGGGTTTATGCGTATTACAGAAAAGTCGTTTAAAACCATCCATTGAATACATCACAAGCAAGTTGCGGCCTTTGCGTTTGCGCTCATATTTTCTGAGTAAGCTATAAACGCCAATGTCGCGATGTTTGTTATAGGCTTGTGCGATAATTTGGCTGAGATCAGCCACATCCATTAAACCCAGATTAACCCCTTGGCCGGCTAGAGGATGGATGGTATGTGCGGCATCACCAACGAGAGCAATTCGGGGTTTGCAGTATGCTACGCTGTGTTGCAAGCGTAATGGAAATGCCGCTCGTTTGCCCAAGCTAACGATGTTGCCTATTTCACAAGGGCCAAGTGCTTCACTGAGTGCTGTCATAAATGCATCGTCGTCCAACGTGAGTAAATAATCAGCCTCCGTGTCGGTCGTCGTCCAAACGATGGAGTATTGGTCGGCAGAAACGGGCAAAAATGCCAAAGGCCCCGTTGGTAGAAATCGCTGCCATGCGCCAGGTGTTTTGGGGAGTGACATCTTCACCGTTGTGACTAGCGCTTTTTGTCCGTAAGACCAGCCTTCCGTTTGTATATTGAATTGATCCCTAACCCAGGATTTTGCACCATCTGCACCAATAACGAGCTTGCTCTTGAGAATTTGCCCGGAGTCTAAGGTGATACTTGCCAAAGTGTCAGATACTTCAATAGCCACTGGCTTAGTCTGGCTGAGGTAGTCCACATTATTGTGTTGCTCAATAACATCCAGTAAAGAGCCAATAATCACGTTATTTTCAATGATATGCCCTAGGTTGGGCTCACCAATATCTGCCGCATAAAAGTCTATGTGACCATTACCGGTTGCATCCCAAACGTGCATTTCTTCATAGGCTTGGGCGCGCCTTTGTTTGATGCCTGACCAGGCTCCAATATTATGCAATACATTTTGCGAGGCGCGGGTAATTGCACTGACTCTAAGATCGTATTCTGGAGTAGGCCAATGTGCTTGACCAGGGCCAGCATCAACGATGCAGATCTGTAAAGGGAGTCGTGCGAGTGCCGCTGCTTGCGATGCGCCCACCATCCCGCCGCCGATAATGACAACGTCATACTGTTTGATTTTCTTATTGGAGGTTTGCAAAGGCGTCAAATAACAAGTCCTCTGGATAATCGCGGCAAGCTTCCAGTAATCCCCATGGCTTGTTGTGCTATCTGGCGTTTAAGCGGTGGTAGGATATCGGTTAATAATAACCCGCTGCTTCTGAGATGTGTTAAAGGCATAAATTGATTGGAGAAAACACGGGCTAAAGTATCCGTAATAGCAGCCACTTTTAGTTGATCCGGTTTGCGGTGTTTCTGATATTGCCTTAATATCTCCATCGAGCCTAAGTCTATGCCGCAACGATGATTAACAATGAGTGTTTCGGCGAGCTGGGAGACATCGCGTATGCCAAGATTAAACCCTTGCCCGGCGATAGGGTGCACGGTATGTGCGGCGTTTCCGATGAGCACCACGCGTTTTCTAATGGTCTCCTTGGCGCGCATCATTGACAATGGGTAAGCTACTCGTTTAGCGGTCTTGTAAAAGCCTCCCATCCTAAATCCGAAGCGCTGTTCTAACACAGAGAGAAACTTTTCATCGTTTAAAGCGAGTATTTCTTCTTTATCTTCATCGCGTACGGTGAGCACGAGCGAGCAGCGGTTTGCATCGAGTGGTAGCAATGCCACGGGGC
>CAZWUO010000238.1:0-4848 GCA_964636675.1 uncultured Ectothiorhodospiraceae bacterium | reverse complement strand
ACCGAATAACTCAATTACTCATTTTGCTCTTACTTTTTTTGCAGGCCCTAACGCCTAGCTCAGCGGCAATTCAAAGTGGCGCGTTTTTGCGCAAGCAAAACAAGTGCCGCTTTGAATTGTCCGCTGGAGCTATTTGTTAGGCTCTTTTATGCAAGCTGGATGCGAATTTCAAATTTGTTCGCGCTACTATCAGTAACGGTACGAAGTATCTTAACGTCTCGACTTCCAACTGCGTCCCGAATACGAGCCTCGTTCTCTGGAGAGATTCTTGCGCCAAGAATGATCTCCCGATAGGGCAGTAAATTGTTTAATACCCCCCCCATATTCCCGAAAGTAATGCGCCATTCTCTTTCGTAAGACCATTGAGCGGGCTTAACCAATGTAAGGTCGCGATGCACGCTCCCTGGATCATCTACAAACTGCCAAGGAGTGATTCTCCGTGGTATCTGAACGTACTCCACCTTATGAATAATTTGCGGATTAAGAATGCCAACAGGGCAAACATTACCAGTACAGAAACCGCTGTGGGCAGCCGCATAATG
This sequence comes from uncultured Ectothiorhodospiraceae bacterium, assembly GCA_964636675.1. Lineage (GTDB taxonomy): Bacteria > Pseudomonadota > Gammaproteobacteria > S012-40 > S012-40 > JALUUH01. The sequence continues at coordinate 4,306 of CAZWUO010000238.1, read as the reverse complement.
AGACCACATGAGCTGGTTGTCATTTCTCTCGCTGACGCAGAACACAGTGATGTTATGAAGAAGCTGTTCCACTAATTCTCGTGCCATAATAATAAGATTGCGTACCCAAGAATCGTCATTAGGCTTGAGTTTTCGGATATGCTTAAGAAGATGCTTATGTTGAAATTGACTGGCCATTAACCCGAGCGGAATAAGCGGCGGAAGCTCATGAGATTGCCCGACGTACTCTGCCACTTCGTATGCGTTCGAAAAGGTTTGGTCGTACGCTTTAGCTGAAAACAAATGTGCACGTAATTCACGAATTTCCTTGTCGTCAGCCAACTGCGGAAGACGGATGCGACAGTCGAAGGGGTCGTTGAGCTGAGACGCATTGGAAAACCAAACGGTATCGTTTCTAAGACAATCGATGTTATGCGGCTCAGAAGATCGATACTTGTAGAGAAGGCAAACTTTCTCGTCGTGCGCGTCATACATTTTATTCAGCTGGTTCAGCATTACCTCTGTCATCTCATGCGCTTCCTCTGCCTAACGTTGCGCTGAGCCGCTGGTTTAGGCGCGGCTAGCGACTAAACCAGTCGGTCTCTAGCGCTTTGTTAGAGGCTGTTCATATATTCATTCAAGTCTTGAAGTAGTTCTGTTGTATGCTCAACATGCTCTTCTTTTATTATTCGTTTGTTATCGAGTAAACCTTCAACAGTTTTAGATGCATCTCTTGCCTTTTTGGTTCGTATATCGTTAGCATTAATACTTGCAAAGTAAAAACCAGGAAATTCACATACAAGCTTCGAAACTTCCTCTACTTTATCACCATCCAATATTGCTGCGACTTTCTTAAATCCAAGGTCTTTTAATAACAAGCATATGTACCTAATATTCGTCGCACCACCGGCACCCCAACCAAAAAAAGTAGCTGATATAGTCATTTTTAGCTGCTCAGCTATAGTGGGGAATAAAAGCACGTCTTCTTGACCTTCAACAACTACAATTCCATCTTCTTGAAAAAATAATTCTCTAGAATCTAACCCAAATGTATGTGGATTATAAATATTATCTTTTGAAAGCTTTTTTATTGTCTCTCTAGCATCGGCAGATAATTGAAATATTTTTGTCCCATCGCCATCATTAATAACACGCACTAACTGTGAACCATTAACAATTGAAATTATATCCACGAAGTATGGTGAATGAGTAGATATAATAATTTGCCTATCTTTTGAAAATTTATTTATTAATGAAAAAACTCTCTTTTGTAGTGCAGGATGTAAAGATAGTTCAGGCTCATCAATAACAATTACGTCACCTTCTTTTGAATCATATAATGAATCAACTATAGCAAATATACTTACTATCCCTTCTCCCATTCCATCACTAGTATGAGAATTTTCACCATTATAAAACTTAAGAAAATATTGCCCTTGATCAGATTGGTCAATTGACCATTCTGGTTTGAAAGGCAAAACACTATGGAGAATTTTGTTAAATGCCTCTTGATTGTTTAATATATTAAACAATCTAAATGGGAAGTTTTCCATTGTCGAACTTCTTTGAGCCGGAAGTTGTGTATTGTCTAGATATTGGTCTCTTGTCTGTCCTCCTGCTGCTCCTGCTCGCGCAAAAAATGTATTAAATGCTCTTCTTGAAGGTAATACGAACACTCGGAAGTTGGCATTAACTTCGTCTTTGCTTGTTTCGCTACTACCTTTTTTTAAGGTAGATATTTTTTCTTTTTTTCCATCTATGAAATAAGTAATGTCTACATGGTCAACCGCAGCATTCCTGGCTCCTACAGTAAAACTTGGTGACTGGCGTCCACCTCGTGCTTTTAAGCACTCAATTATTGATGATTTCCCTGAATTATTCGCCCCGGTTATTATAGTTAAACCGCTTCCAGGTTCTCCATTGGGGATTGAAAACTCGATAGTTTGTAGCGAGCTAAACCCTCTGAATCCGATTATTTTTATTTTTTCTAATGACACTTCAATTCTCTATTGCCTCTAACGTCGCAAATAACCGGATGCCAAAAGATGCAGAGCGAAGCGGCGCAGCTTTTGGCAGTCCGCGTTAATTTGCTTTGTTATATTTCGTTTTAAATACATGCTCTTTTGATAAATATTCAAGACAATTAGTAATATTCATATTGCTCTCCGTAAGTTCTGCTACAGAATAGAAGTCTTCACTTGCATGAAAAATTAGCCCTTTGATATATGGATGACTGATAAGTATTCCTTCTTTCTCTAGCTCTCCATCGAGATTATCAGCACCTTCAAATTCTGCTGGCTTAAGTATTTGATCACCTAATTTACCAAATGCCACATTCCAAAGTTCGCCACTTACTTTTGTATTTCCAATATCATCAAAATACTTTTCTTGTATTGCCTCTGATGGTTTTGAAAGAAGAGGCAGTTGGTCTGATAAATCAACTAGCAATATTGTATCACCCAAGGAGTATTGTTCTTCTTTGATGTTTTGATTGATTTTATCTACCAGAGATTCAATTACTAACCTTGTAGACCTAGGATCATATTTTTTGTTATGAGAGAGATAAGGCTGAATTTCCTGCTCACCAAACCCAACCTTTGAGCCTTTCCTAATTTGCTCTTCTGCTGTTATTTTAGAATCCAATGAATCATTCATTATATCTTTATGCTTCAGAGTCCCTCCAAGCATATTTAAACTTTTCAACTCAATATAAATATCTCCGTCTCTAAACCTTACTTTGTAATCTGGAGTTTTAGAGTCTGTCTCGGGTATTTTATTAATATTTAATAATGATCGGAGCTTAGACAGAATATAGGCTTCCGAATAAATATTTTTCATTTCTGTAAGAGAATTATAATCCTCGATATTCCTTAATGCTTTATCCGCAAGTTGACTTATTTGAAACAGGGCTTCTTTAAAGGCTGGGGTTTGTTCTGCCTCTAGTTCCATTTTTTCAACAAAATCTAGCTTTATGTACAGCATTGGAAATGAACTGCCAACAGAGTTGATTTCTTTTTTTAATTTTAGAAGTTTATCTCTGATTTCACTCATAACTTTCTCTTAGAAATATAACGCCGTAATAACCAGGTTGCAGAGCGGTTTTTCTATTGTGTTAGGCTCTTTGAACACAATAGAAAAAGCGTGGCAGCAAGTCTGCGTTAATTACATTGTTATGTGTTTTGTCTAGCACGCTACATATTACTCCTTATTTTTTCCAGAGACTCTTGTAAATGCTGAGGATACTCGCCTTCGAAATATTCAATTATTAACGGATTACCAGAAAAGAAATGGCTAGAATACTCAATCCAAGTGTGTACGCTTACCTGACCATTCATTTTGAACAACTTCAGCGAATCGCACTTAATATGATTTTGATTCTTGTTGTTATAGCCAAAGTCCGAGTCTCTTCTCTGAAAATATTCATCCTTTCTGTATAGATGAACAGCACCATCAAAGTGCCTAAAGTAACCTTTTTCTATATCGAATTCGGCATGTATATACCTTACCGGGTAGAAACATTCACCATCTTCAATAAGTTGAATATTCTCTGTTTTAAACTCTTCCGCCTGAAATGACTTAATTCCATCTTTAGTTTTCCATTTACTATCAAGGGAATATGCGTCATTAAAAAAAAACGATATATAGCTATCTTTTATATCAAGCGGTGGCCGTAGCTTAGTATTTCCATCTGATATGGATGATATATCTTTGTCGAACGAAGCCCCATACCATGTGTCTCTTTCAAAATACATAATAGTAGTGTCTACGTTTATTCTTACTCGATCAAAATCGATTGAGATATATGGAACTATCTCTTTATCTTCCATAGACCAGAATTTATCTATGAAGTGAGGAGTAAAACTTGCGCTTTGGCTAAACCCCCTTCTGAAATAGTGATGGGCCATAATCATATAATTTTCTTCATATAAGAAACCATTAACAAATTTCTTTTTGTCAAAATTTCTCAACAGAAGATTAAAGCCTAATAGATGCTCTTTGTCCTTCTTGATGCTAGGATTTAGACCCTCCAATATTCCTGGTTGGCTTGCTATTATTCCTATAGTCGGAATAAATGAAAAGCAATTCTCGTTCAAAAAAATACCTTTTTTAGCACAATATTTCTTGAAATTTTCTATGAGGTGACGATTTTTTTCTAGCTCTTCTTTTTCCTGCTCGTCGCACTCTCTAGCATATTGTTCTCTCATTTCATCCATCCGTTTTTGATCACCTGCCTCTTTCATTCCGCTACTCTTAGTGAAAGCTGGATTAACACATAACAGTTGAGTAACCAGAGTGTAGTCTATTCCATTCTAATGGTTTCTAGTTT
>CAZWUO010000237.1:0-4875 GCA_964636675.1 uncultured Ectothiorhodospiraceae bacterium | reverse complement strand
GCCAATTTGGGTAAATAATTTACCGACGGTTGCTTTATCTCGTGTGCGGGTAAATACGATTCTTCTATTATGCACAGAATCGCTCTTTGCACGGGTAATCAACGGCTCAACAACACGTCTTAACTCTTTAGCTTTAGCAACGGTCGTTTTAATGGTTTCATGCTTTATCAACGCATTCGCCAAACTTTGCAGTGTCGCTTTACGATGACTGCTATTACGGCTTAGCTGCCTACCTGTGTTTCTATGTCGCATATTATTTTCCTAGGTTACCTTGGTGCTCTACGCGGTCTCTGCGGTGTTCTCTTTCAATTGAGCAGGTGGCCAATTTTCCAAGCGCATACCGAGAGATAAACCTTTTGACGCGAGAACATCTTTTATTTCAGTGAGCGACTTTTTGCCTAAGTTAGGTGTTTTCAAAAGTTCGACTTCGGTACGCTGGATCAAATCACCGATGTAGTAAATATTCTCTGCTTTTAAGCAGTTCGCAGAGCGAACCGTGAGTTCCAAATCATCAACTGGACGCAGTAGTATAGGATCTACTTCTGGCTCTTCTTTCTTAGGTTGCTCTTCCGTTTTGCCTTTAAGCTCAACAAAATGGGTCAATTGATCTTGTAAAATAGTCGCTGCTTGGCGAATGGCATCTTCTGGATCGAGTGTGCCATTAGTCTCTAGCTCAAGGACAAGCTTATCTAGATTGGTGCGCTGGTCTACACGAGCACTATCTACTTGATAAGACACCTTCATCACTGGACTAAAAGAAGCATCCAACCGTAGCCGACCAATCGGGCGTTCGTCTTCATCGTTGTGACTAACCGCAGCCTGATAACCACGCCCACGTTGCACTTTTAGCGTCATATTCAACTCGCCCGCTTCAGTGAGGTGGGCAATAACCAAATCTTTGTTAACCACTTCTACATCATGGTCTACTTGAATATCCGCCGCAGTCACCACACCAGCGCCTTTTTTCTGGATAGTGAGTGTCGCTTCCTCACGCGTATGCATCGTCAGGGCGACTTCTTTGAGATTGAGCAAGATATCAATAACATCTTCCTGTACGCCCTCAATCGCACTGTACTCGTGCAACACTCCGTCTATTTCTACTTCTACCGGTGCAGCACCTGGCATAGACGATAATAAAATACGCCGTAGCGCATTTCCCAGCGTGTGACCAAACCCTCTTTCGAGTGGCTCTAGTGTAACTTTCGCTCGTGTTTCTGAGGATTTATGTACCTCAACCAAACGCGGTTTTAACAAGTCGCCTAATCCGCCTTGCATGAAAGCTCCTCTCTGATTATTAGTCTGTTACTTAGAATACAGCTCTACGATGAGCTGCTCATTTATATCTGAAGGTAATTCAGATCGTTCGGGAATACTGGAAAATGTTCCTTCAAAGCTTTTGCTATCTACGCTGACCCACTCGGGTGTACCGCGTTGCTCTGACGCCTCCAACGACGCTTTAACACGTAACTGGGTTTTGGCTTTTTCGGATAATGTAATCTTATCGGCTGGGCTCACTTGATAAGAAGGAATATTCACTCTAACGCCATTAACTTCAACGCCTCTATGCCTTATCAGCTGACGGGATTCTGAGCGTGAAATGGACAAACCCATGCGATAAACAACACTATCCAATCGGCACTCTAATAACTGTAATAGATTTTCACCCGTTGAGCCTTTTTTACTATCTGCTTGGTGATAATACAATCTAAATTGTTTTTCTAAAATACCGTATATTCTTCGAACTTTTTGCTTTTCTCGCAACTGTAACGCGTAATCAGATAATCGAGTTCGCCGTTGCCCATGTTGTCCTGGTGGGAAGGCGCGATTCTCCATCGCACATTTACTCGTAAAACATTTCTCACCTTTGAGGAAAAGTTTTGAACCTTCTCGTCTACAAAGCTTGCATTTTGAACCGGTATATTTTGCCAAAGTAACTCTCCAGTTATACGCGACGTTTCTTAGGCGGCCGACAACCATTATGCGGGATCGGCGTTACGTCTGTAATATTGTTAATCTTAAATCCTACTGAATTAAGTGCACGTACAGCGGACTCTCTACCTGGGCCAGGTCCTTTAACAAACACGTCAACATTCTTCACACCGAATTCTTGCGCTGCTCTTGCCGCTTTTTCAGATGCGACCTGTGCAGCGAAAGGCGTACTTTTCCGCGACCCTCTAAACCCAGAACCACCTGCAGTGGCCCAAGTGAGGGCGTTACCTTGTCTATCGGTAATGGTTATAATGGTATTATTAAACGACGCATGAATATGCGCTACCGCATCTGATATATTCTTTTTGACGCGTTTGCGACTTTTTGTACTTGGTTTTGCCATTTCGTAACCTGTATTAGTCTGTTATTTTTTAATCATACGTCTAGGCCCTTTACGCGTGCGAGCATTAGTTCGCGTGCGCTGACCTCTTAACGGTAATCCACGTCGATGACGAATACCACGGTAACTACCAAGATCCATTAAACGTTTAATATTCATGGATACTTCGCGCCGCAAATCTCCCTCTACAACAAATTTCCCAACCTCGTCGCGCAGCTTTTCCAACTGATCTTCGGTGAGGTCTTTGATTTTCGCCGTTTCTTCTACGCTAGAAGCAGCACATATTTTTTGTGCTCTTGTACGACCAATACCGTATATGGATGATAATCCGATAACAGTGTGTTTGTGAGTTGGTATATTAATACCTGCGATACGCGCCATAAAACAATCTCCGTAAACATTCGGTGTCGGCGTTAACAAGCCGCCGAATTCTACTCTTAGCCAAGTAATAAATCAAGGTGTAAAACTAGCTTAGCCTTGACGTTGTTTGTGTTTAGCCTCTTTGCAGATAACACGCACAACCCCCTTACGTTTTACGATACTGCAATGTCGGCACATTTTTTTTACAGATGCTCTAACTTTCATGATTACCCCTAACACTCAATTTTTATCTTACCAACCCACCACCACGTCCGTGGCCTTTTAGATTAGCTTTTTTCATTAGTCCGTCATATTGATGCGACATCAAGTGAGATTGAATTTGCGCCATAAAATCCATCACAACGACGACGACAATCAATAACGAAGTCCCACCAAAATAAAATGGTACATTCCAATATAGAATGAGAAACTCAGGCAATAAACAAACAGAAGTAATATAAATTGCCCCCGCCATGGTAAGCCGAGAGGTAATATTATCAATGTACTTTGCAGTTTGATCGCCGGGTCTGATACCGGGTATAAACGCCCCCGAACGCTTTAAATTATCAGCAGTGTCTTTTGGGTTAAATGTTAATGCGGTATAGAAAAAAGTAAAAAATATAATCGCCATCGCATAGAACAGAACATATAACGGCTCTCCGGGAGACATCATAGATCCTAGATCCTTTAACCACTCCAATCCTTCGCTGCTACTGCCAAACCAACCCGCCAAGGTTGCCGGAAACAAAATAATACTTGAAGCGAATATCGGGGGAATTACACCCGCCATATTAACTTTCAGCGGTAAGTGACTACTACCACCGGAATACAATTTATTACCTTGCTGGCGCTTCGCATAATTCACGGTGATTCGGCGCTGTCCACGCTCAACGAATACCACAAAAGCGGTCACCGCTGCAGCCACTGCAAAAAGTAAAATAATCGTAAACCAACCCAGTTCGCCCGTCCTACCGAGTTCCATGGTTCCACCAACCGCTGAAGGTAGTCCCGCGACGATTCCAGAAAATATAATCAGCGATATGCCGTTACCAATACCTCGTTCCGTCACCTGCTCACCCAGCCACATCAAAAAGATAACCCCGGTGACCAAGGTAATAACCGCGGTGACCATGAAAATGGTACCTGGGTCAATAACAACAGAGACATTTCCAATACGCTGTTGTTGCAATGCGATGGCTACACCAAACGACTGAAAGGTGCCAAGCACTAAGGTTAGGTAGCGCGTATACTGGGTTATTTTGCGGCGTCCCGATTCGCCCTCTTTCTTAAGTTGCTCTAATTTGGGCCAAACAGCGGTTAATAACTGAATAATAATCGATGCCGAAATATAAGGCATAACGCCTAAAGCGAACACCGATAAACGACCTAGCGCACCTCCGGAGAACATGTTAAACATGTCGAGGATGGTACCTCGTTGCTGCTCAAACAACGCGGCCAACGCAACGGGATCTATTCCAGGAACGGGGATATGGGCACCGATTCTAAAAACAATAATAGCCCCAAGAACAAATAACAGGCGTTGTTTTAATTCGGAGTATTTGCCTCCACCCACTGATGCCGCACCAGCGGCTCGATTATTTTTTGCCACTTAAGCCTCTACTTTTCCACCCGCAGCTTCGATCGCTGACCGAGCTCCAGGAGTTACAGCAATGCCTTGCAAAGTAATGGCTCGAGTAATTTTACCAGAAGCGATAACCTTGACTTTATTTACGATACTGCTAATCAATCCGGCATCTCGAATACTTTGCAGGGTAGCAATGTCGCCACTAATTTTTGCGAGTTCGTGCAGCCTAATCTCAGATTTATGGCGCGCACTGCGCGAACTAAATCCCACCTTGGGAAGCCTTCTTTGTAGAGGTTGTTGGCCACCTTCAAACCCAGCTTTAACCTTACCCCCAGAACGTGACTTCAAACCTTTATGACCCCGCCCACAGGTTTTTCCATGACCAGATCCTATGCCGCGACCGACACGCTTAGCATCCTTTTTTGAGCCCTCAGCAGGCGACAAACTATTTAAACGCATTTTACGCTTCCTCTACCTTTAATAAATAATTGACCCGATTAATCATACCGCGATTTTCAGGCGTATCTTTCACTTCGACTGTTTGATGCATACGACGAATGCCAAGCCCGGCAACACAAGCCTTATGTGACTTTAGACGACC
>CAZWUO010000236.1:0-4892 GCA_964636675.1 uncultured Ectothiorhodospiraceae bacterium | reverse complement strand
CCTGGCGGATAAGGAGGGATTCGAACCCTCGATACACTATGAACGTATACACGCTTTCCAGGCGTGCGCCTTCAACCACTCGGCCACCTATCCTAATATTAGGGCCTGTTGACCCTAGTAAAACCTGATAGAAAAAAGCCCCAGATTTAGGGCGCTAAGGTTAAACCAGTTTACACTCCCTTGCAACGGAACAAATAGCTTTGGGCATAATATACCCGTGGCGTTATAGTTAGACTTAGTAGTCCACAGCTAACCAACAAGAGGATTGCGTTAACACGCCGGAGAGTATTTGTTATCGCGCTAAGGAGAAGCTCAGAGACCGAGGGAGTGTAACGATCTATTTTCAAGTATAGTAATAAATATCAAACATGTAGCTGCGCATGATAAAGCTCTTTTTGCTCAAAACAATTCAATATCGCCGTCACCATCAGCATTCTTACAGCCACTGGTCTTGGCTTTGTGAATGGCATCGGAGATGCTCTCACCTTCCGCAATTGCCCCAAACAAAATACGCTCATCTTCCATCGTGAGCCCGTTATACAAAACATTTAATGCTTCGCTCGTTCTCTCTCCCTGACCAAATTCAATGCTTTCTTTTTGATCATGAATCGCTTTAAGAAATCCATTTGCGTGATCCATACGTTGTGATATTCGATCAAAAAATTGCAACGAAACAAATGCTTCATTCATATTCTCAATCGAACTGCGCACCCTACTCACAATCATATGGTTCGACTTGGCACTTTCACCAATCCGGCTCAAACGCTCCATCTCATATTTTGCCTGCATTAAGTTATCTTGAATCGTCGTTAAACGCTCAGAAACTATGGTTACTGACTCATCTCCATCTTCTATACAGAGTTGAATCATAGCTTGCGCCAATCGGGTAAGATCCTCTTTTTCCATAGCGTTTAATTCGCCTGCCGGGCTATTCTGCTGTTTTATGTCATTTCGCTCCCATTCTAAGGGAACTTCGGAATATCTCATTGTCGGCTACTTAATTTCCATAGTGCACTTTAGGGTCTGTTAACACTCTTTATCGACGACCGGGATTGGAAACTTAATGTTTACATCTTTTGACTTGCTCCGGGCAAAAGCAACTCTAAGGTTTCGAGGAACTGCATAACTGCATCATGTAATATACGCTTTATTTTATTCTCGGGTATCTCAAGTAACTCCCAAGCCGTGGGACTTATGCGCTGTTTGAGCTCATTTTCTTCTTCACCGGACTCTAGAGCGTGCGCAATAATATTGGCTACATGTACAATCGAAGCATCTAAAAGATGCTCTTTAGCCCGTGAAGGCTGATGGTGATAACGCACCGCCTCACATAGACCATATGGTAAATTCCACTTAAGCATTAGCGCTGCTGCCACCTCTGCATGATCAAAGCCCAGAGCTTCGCTCTCCAAATCGATAATATTTGCCTCTGGATTTTGTGCTTCAAAATCCAAAATCTGCTTTGCTTCTATAGGCCTTTCGGTATAAATCAACAAACGCCCAATATCATGGAGTAACCCTGCTACAAACAGACGCTCGGGATGAAGAACATCTCTTTCTTTTGCAAGAATTCTAGCCACAACAGCGGAAAATATACTATGACGCCAAAAACCAGCCATATTAACCTGTGCTGGCGGCAATTTTGAAAAGGTTTCAACGGCTGAACTCGCCCACACGACATGCTGTAATTCTTTCAAACCTACGACTAATACCGCACGTGAAACCGTATCTATTTTTGTCGAAAACCCATATAAAGAACTATTGACCAATTTCAGAAGACGTACCGTCAAATCAGGGTCTTGACTAATGACATGACCTATTTCATCAACATTGCAATTGGGATCATTAACCAGATCATTGATTAAAAAACAGACTTCTGGAAGCGAAACCAGTTTCTCCACATCTTGCACCAACTTAACCGCTGATGGCTTAATATCGAAGCTTCCCAACATAAATACTTCTCTTTCTAATTCAGTTTGTTAGTTCATTATTGCCTCCGTGCAGAAAACCGATCCCTGTATTTATTTAGCTTAAAAAATTAGCGTCCATCTCCATATTTTCTTTACTATAAACCCTGATTTCACTAGATATATATTTTCACGACAAGCTATAAAGTTTTCAATAAACCTGACGACTTGTAAGTATTTAACCATCATTTCATACGCATAAGCAGCTGATTTAATAGATTATTAAAATATAGGCCTTGGTATTATTTAATACTTGCCCAGAATAATTCTTTCAGGCATGATTAAATGCGTTTTTTGCAAGCAAAAAGATAACATAGAGGAAGAGAACATGGATTACCTTGACGCACTAACTTATTCAATCGTTATTATTTCACTGATTGCCACCATACTTATTACCCGCCTCACGCTAAAAATATATAGCAAAGAAGGCGCTCGCTAGCCCGAGCTTAAATTAAAAAAAGGGGGCGCGCACCATTCTGGAATCCTAGCCACAGATCCCTTCCGCAAAGGGGTAGAAAGGAATAAGGAATATAGAAGAAAGCATGGGAAGGTATAGAGGCTAAACACGCTCTGCGAGAAAAGGCTTCAAGCACGTAGAAAGATTACATCCTCAACGCCCTGAGTACCTTCTGTTTTGTAGCAAACAATTTTGTGGTAAACACGGTACAAATTTGCTACTGCTATAAAGTATATATTCTCATGCCCCCCTGCTTATTTCTAAACACTGATGTCCGCACACAACAACACCTTGGCTACATTACCCGCTTTAGCGCATCCGCTGCACATTTAGCCACCTCTAATGCTTCTTGCACACTTTCACCATAAGCTAACGCCACCCCCATCCGCCTTTTCACGAAAGACTCCGGCTTACCAAATAGCCTTATTTCTGTTTTCGGATAAGATAAAGCCTTGTCCAAAGATTCGTAACAGATGCCAACTTGATCAATACCTCCATAAATCACCGCACTCGCACCCGAACTTAGCAACCCAGCATCAACAGGCAAGCCAAGAATAGCTCGCGCATGCAAGTCGAACTCATTTTGTCGCTGAGAAACCATCGTCACCATCCCAGTATCATGCGGCCGAGGACTCACCTCACTAAACCAAACCTTATCCCCTTTAATAAACAGCTCAACCCCAAAAATCCCTCTTCCACCAAGATTTTTGGTCACTGCAAGGGCAATCTGCCTGGATGCTTGCAAAGCCGTATCGCTCATAGGCTGAGGCTGCCAGCTTTCCACATAATCTCCTTGTCGCTGAATGTGTCCAATGGGTGCGCAATAAGAAGTTTCAACCTGCTTGCCTTCCACTTGGCTCCGTACGGTTAACAGTGTAATTTCATAATCAAATTCAATCTTCTCTTCAACAATGACTTTTCCGTGATTAACCCTAGCTGCAGTTACCGCGTAATCCCATGCAGCGAGTAATTCTGCAGAATTATTTACCAGTGATTGCCCTTTACCGGAGGATGACATCACGGGCTTTACAATACATGGATAAAATATTTTCGAATCAACGGCAACTTGCAACTCTTGCATAGAATCCGCAAACGCATATCGAGAGGTAGGAAGCCCAAGCTCTTCCGCCACTAAACGACGAATGCCTTCTCGGTTCATTGTCAATTGAGTCGCCCTCGCCGTCGGAATAACCTCTGCCAATCCTTCTGACTCAATTTGCACTAACATATCCGTTGCAATTGCTTCAATTTCAGGCACGATGATATGGGGTTTTTCTTTCTCTACTAGCGCTCTTAACACCTGCGCATCCGCCATATTGATCACATGCGAGCGATGTGCAACTTGGTGCCCTGGCGCGTTTGGATAACGATCTACTGCAATAACCTCAACCCCATATCGCTGCAAAGAAATAATAAGCTCTTTACCTAACTCACCACTTCCAAGCAACATAACCCTGGTTGCATTTGCCGATAATGGAGTGCCAATTTTCATGCTACTTACCCTCAAATTACTTATTAGTTACCCAACGAATTAACCCAAAACCCTTCACTGCTATGCACAACAATCATGCACCCTACCAGGAAAATATAAAACACCCAGTCTATTAAAACCTTGGCATATCCTCAACATAATCATAAAGTAGGAAATCAAAATTGCATACTATGATGCACTAACAGCAAATAACATAAGGCACGGACAAAACGCCTCAAGCAATAAAAGGAAGCACAAATAATGAACGAAATATTGGTATTGTATTATAGTCGCCACGGACGCACAGCTGAATTAGCCTCGCTCATTGCACGAGGTGTCGACGAAAGCTACGAAGTATCTGCGAAATTACGCACTGTTCCAGAAATATCAACTGTCTGCGAAGCCACAAAACCAATCGTACCAGAACAAGGAGCACCTTACGCCACGCTTGAGGATTTAAAAAACTGTCACGGGCTGGCCTTAGGCAGCCCTGCTTATTTTGGTAATATGGCATCACCCCTAAAATATTTTATCGACTCGACAACACCTTCGTGGTTATCTGCAGCACTAACCGGGAAACCTGCCACCGTCTTTACATCTAGCTCAACAATGCATGGAGGCCAAGAATCAACGTTATTATCCATGATGATCCCGCTGTTTCATCATGGCATGTTACTCATGGGAATCCCCTATACAGAGGAAGATCTGCACACAACTCAATCAGGTGGCACACCTTACGGCGTCACTCATTTTCAAGGAGAAAAAAAACCAAGCTCGATAAGCGATGAGGAAAAACGCCTGTGCCGCGCAATAGGCAAACGTTTAGCACATGCAAGTTTAAAACTGCATCAGCCACAGTAACACACCAAGGCAAAATACAGGCATTACCAAAAAACTTAGGCTACATACCCGTAACATTTGAGATTTCGGTTTTATTGCACGCCCTCTTCATTCCATGGCTGCGTTGAAATTCCTTGCAATAGTCCGGCTATTACTC